>JAFTQI010000017.1 GCA_017462825.1 Clostridia bacterium
AAGATCTGAAGAGGCGTACCGTCTGCAAGGAACGGCATATCCGCCTGCGAAAGCACGCGGGAAATAACGCCCTTGTTACCATGACGACCTGCCATCTTATCACCGACTTGAATCTTACGCTTTTGTGCAATATATACGCGAACGAGCTTATTGACGCCCGGCTCTAACTCGTCTTTGTTTTCTCTCGTGAACACTTTAACGTCCACAACTACGCCGCCTTCGCCGTGGGGTACTTTCAAGGAAGTATCGCGTACTTCTCTCGATTTTTCGCCGAAGATTGCGCGAAGCAATCTTTCTTCAGGCGTAAGCTCTGCTTCGCCCTTCGGGGAAACCTTACCGACGAGAATGTCGCCGCTTTGGACTTCCGCACCGATACGAATGATACCGTCTTCGTCGAGGTCTTTGAGCGCGTCGTCACCCACGTTGGGAATGTCGCGCGTGATTTCTTCAGGACCGAGCTTCGTATCTCTCGCTTCCGTTTCGTGTTCCTCAATGTGAATGGACGTGAACACGTCGTCCTGCACGAGCTTTTCGGAAAGCAAGATAGCGTCTTCGTAGTTGTAGCCTTCCCATTCCATATAGCCGACGAGAATATTTTTACCAAGGGCAAGTTCACCGTTGTTAGTCGAAGGACCGTCTGCAATGATTTCGTTCTTGAATACTCTGTCACCCGTCGAAACGATAGGTCTTTGGTTCAAGCACGTACCTGCGTTGGAGCGTTCAAATTTCTTCAAGGGATATTCGCGAACGGTGCCGTCGTCTTCTCTAATCTTAATCATGTCGGAAGCGCAGGAAACGACTACGCCGGGTTCTTTCGCCGTAACGATTACGCCCGAGTATTTCGCGATTTCGCCCTCGATACCCGTCGCAACGATTGCCGATTCCGTCTTAAGAAGAGGAACTGCCTGACGTTGCATGTTCGAGCCCATGAGGGCACGGTTGGTATCGTCGTTTTCAAGGAAAGGAATAAGCGCCGCTGCGACGGAAACGAGCTGCTTGGGCGAAACGTCCATGTAGTCCATTTTTTCGCGAGGCATTTCCGTAATATCGTTTTGGTGACGGCAGCCTACGCGTTCGTTGACGAAATGACCTTCTTCGTCCAACGGTTCGTTTGCCTGCGCCACGATATATCTGTCTTCTTCGTCAGCCGTAAGATAGTCAACGTGGGTGGTAACGATACCCGTGTCCTTGTCCACTTTTCTATACGGGCTCATGATGAAGCCGAATTCGTTTACTTTCGCATACGTCGAAAGAGAGGTGATAAGACCGATGTTTTGACCTTCAGGCGTTTCGATCGGACACATACGGCCGTAGTGCGTATGGTGAATGTCACGAACTTCAAAGGTAGCGCGGTCGCGGTTCAAACCGCCCGGGCCGAGTGCGGAAAGCTTACGCTTATGAGTAAGTTCTGCAATCGGGTTCGTTTGGTCCATAAATTGCGAAAGCTGCGAAGAACCGAAGAATTCGCGGATAACTGCGGATACGGGTCTGATATTCACAAGCGAGGAAGGGGTAACTTCCATCGGGTCTTGCGTCGCCATTCTTTCTTTGATAAGTCTTTCGAGTCTTGCAATACCGATACGGAGCTGACCTTGGAGCAATTCCCCTACCGAGCGAACGCGGCGGTTGCCGAGGTGGTCGATATTATCAATCGTGCCGATGCCGTATTTCAAATCCAAGTTGGTGGAAATGGAAGCCACGATATCGTCGATAGTTACGTGCTTATGGCAAAGCTTTTCGATAAGCGGACGGAGTTCCTTCTTTTGTTCTTTCGTAGGAACGGGACGTTCGCTGAAAAGCACTTCGTGGAATACTTTACAAGCCTTAACGAATCTACGACGGTTTTCACGGCGTTTTTCTCTGTTCTTCTTTTCTTCGGGCTTTTCGTCGGGTTCTTCGGGTTTTTCGTGCGTATAGTAAAGCGCGTCGATGTCATCGATATATTTTTCCGCTACTTCTTCTACCGTCAGCGTTTGACATTCTTCCGCGATAAGCTTCGAGAACTTATAGGTAGGATAGAACACCGTGGGAAGAAGACCGAAGTCTTTTGCTCTTGCCGATACGGGAACGTCGGAGATAGCCGCAAAATCCACCGTGTTGTTTGCAATCATCTTATGACGGATTTCGCCGTCTTCGGGATCGTCTACGAGTACGTAAAGTTCGTTGATACCGCAGTTTTGGATTTCACGTGCTTTCACTTCGGAAATCTTTTCACCCGCTTCCGCGATTACTTCGCCCGTTTCAGGGTTGATAACGGGATCCGCAACTCTTGCGCCTTCCAATCTATACGCAAGGTTAAGCTTTTTATTGTACTTGTATCTACCGACCTTTGCAATGTCGTAACGGCGGGGGTCGAAGAAAGTATTGTAAAGGTGCGCTCTTACGGAATCTTCCGTAGGCGCTTCACCGGGACGAAGACGTCTGTAAAGTTCATACAAACCGTCCGATTCGCTCTTCGCCGTATCCTTTGCAAGCGTAGCAGCGATGATCTTGTCTTCAGGGAACAAATCTTCAATCGCGCGGTTCGAGCCGAAGCCCAACGCTCTCAAAAGTACCGTTACAGGCAACTTTTTCTTTCTGTCTACGCGGACAAACAACGCGTCCTGCGCGTCCTGTTCGAGTTCGAGCCATGCGCCGCGGTTGGGCATAACCGTCGTTTCGAACATTTCCTTACCCGTCTTGTCCTTGCTCGACTTATTGTAAACGCCGGGCGAACGAACGAGCTGGGATACGATAACACGTTCCGCACCATTGATGATGAACGCGCCGTTTTCCGTCATGAGCGGAAGTTCGCCCATGTAAATTTCACGGTCAAGGACTTCGTTCTTCACCTTGTTGACAAGGCGAGCCTTTACGTGAAGGGGCAAGGAATACGTAGCGTCACGGGTACGGCATTCTTTTTCATCGTACTTGGGTTTATCGCCAAATCTGTGCTCCAAGAAATAGAGCTCGTAATGGTCGGAATAGTCGGTAATCGGAGAAAAATCTTCGAATACTTCGCTAATCCCCTCTTCGATGAAGGTCTGATAGCTGTCTTTCTGGATTTCAACGAGATCGGGAATATCGATTACTTCGTTGATCTTGCCGAATTTTCTTCTTTCGGTTTTGCCATACTTGGAAATAGGTAAATCCATTCTTTTCAGTTGCTCCTTAAAAGTTTTTTAGGCGATCTACCGAGTATATCTTTTCATCGATAAAAATCGAAATTTTTGTCTTGGTTTGAAACATTTTTACTACCTTGCTTTATTTTTTTCCCATTTTGCGCAATTATATATAATATAGAAAGAAAAAATCGACGAAAAACGACCGTTTTTTGGCTATTTTTGACCGTTTTTTGACCGTTTTTTCGCTCAAAAAAACGTCATCGCGCGACATTAGGGCATTATAAAGCATTATAATACATTATCTAATTATAAAGCCCGCAAAAAAAGATGTCAAGCATTTTTTGAACTGTTTTTTATAAAAACTTGAATTTTTTGTTTTTTTATGCTATAATTATAAAAATTAGCCTATATTTATTAGGAGTAGCTATGCGAATTGATAAATTCTTGAAAGTTTCCCGCATTTTGAAGCGGAGAACGGTCGCGCAAGAGGCTTGCACGGAAGAAAAAGTCGTCATCAACGGCAGAGCCGCCAAGCCCGGTACGAAAATCAAAATCGGAGACGTTGTGGAAATCCACTACGCGACGGGCGCGCTCAAATTCCGCGTCGTCAATATCAAAGAAACTGTGAAAAAGGAAGAAGCGTCTTCCCTTTACGAGGTGATTGTATGAGCAAAACAACAACCGTTTGCGCCGTCATTTGCGCGGCAGGAAAAGGTCTTCGCGCGGGCTTTGAAAAGAATAAGCTTTTAATCCCCTTTGCAAACTCGACCGTTTTGGAAAAGACCCTTTCCGCTTTCGATTACCCCGCCATCGACGAAATCGTCGTCACTGCGTCGGAAACCGATTATCAGGAAATTTCCGCCCTTTGCGCAAAATTCGATAGGACAAGCGTGGTGCTCGGCGGCGAGGATCGCTCTCATTCCGTTTACAACGCGCTCAAAACCGCGCAATCGGATATCGTACTTATCCACGACGGCGCAAGACCCTTCGTTACGCGCGAAATGATTGAAAACTGTATTCAAAGCGTCAAGACGGCTGGCAGCGGTGTTTGCGCGGTGGAATGTCGGGACACGATTGCCGTCGTGAAAGACGGGAAAATTATTTCCGTGCCCGCACGCGATAGTTTGCGCCAAATTCAAACCCCGCAAGGCTTTTACCGTGAGAATATCACCTACGCATACGAGCGCGCCTTCGAAAGCGGCAAATCGGGCTACACGGACGATTCCTCCGTTTTTGCGGACTACTGCGGCGCGCCCCGTATTTGCAAAGGCTCGCGCGAAAATATTAAAATGACCTACAAGGAAGATTTTTCGGACAACGCCGCGCGGTGCGGTTTTGGTATCGATACCCACGCATTTGGAAAAGCGCAGGATTATATCGTGCTTGCGGGCGTAAAAATCCCTTCCCAAAGCGGTCTGATTGCCCACAGCGACGGCGACGTACTCATACACGCCGTAATGGACTCACTTCTTTCGGCGGCAGGTTTGAAAGATATCGGGCATTATTTCCCCGATACGGACGAGAAATGGAAAAACGCCGATTCAATGAAAATGCTCGAGGCGGTCGTTGCATTGATTGCAAAGGAAGGATATGCGGTGAAAAATCTTTCCGTTTCCATTCAAGCGGAAAAACCCCGCTTAGCGAAATACATTGACGAGATGAAGAACAACCTTGCGCGCGTATTGAAACTCGACCCGACTTCAGTTGGCGTAGCGGCAGGCACGAACGAGGGTTTAGGCTATGTGGGCGAGGGCAAAGGCATTACGGTAAACGCATACGCGTTGCTCCGCGCCCTTGACCCGTATTACAAATAAGGAATTTTTTATGGCGACTAAACAAAAGACACCGACAAGTCAATTCGTTTGCTCGAGCTGCGGGTATACTGCGCCGAAATGGCTCGGCAGATGCCCCGATTGCGGGAGCTTTAATACCATGCAGGAAGAACTCGTTCGCGTAGAAAACACGCCGAAAAACGAATTGCGTAGGGGCGTGTCCGAGATGAAATCGCGCGCGCTTCCATTATCTAAGGTCGGTTGCGAAAAATTCGACCGCGTAAAAAGCGGAATTTCAGAGTTTGATACCGTGCTCGGCGGCGGCATTGTACGCGGCTCGCTCGTCCTCCTTGGCGGCGACCCCGGTATCGGAAAATCCACCCTGCTTACCCAAGTTTCCGCCCACCTTGCGGCGGCGCAAAACGAGCCCGTACTTTACGTTTCGGCGGAAGAAAGCTGTTCGCAGGTTAAAATGCGCTGCGAGCGCTTGGGGTTAAATTCAGACAATTTACTACTTCTCAACGAAACGTGCTTGGAAGATATAGAAACGGCGCTTGGGGACTGTAAATTCGTCGTGATCGACTCCGTACAAGCCATTTATACGGAAACGATGTCGTCCGCGGCTGGCTCGGTAGGACAAGTACGCGAATGCGCGGCTAAGCTCATGCGGATTGCGAAATCGCAAAATATCACTTTCTTTATCATCGGGCACGTTACCAAGGAAGGCTCGCTTGCAGGGCCGAAAGTACTCGAGCATATTATGGATACGGTGCTTTATTTCGAGGGGCAGCAAGAGGATAATTTTAAACTGCTTCGTGCCGTTAAAAATCGTTTTGGCTCGGCACAGGAGGTAGGCGTGTTCGAGATGACGGACAAAGGGATCAAGAGCGTGAGCGATTATGCGGAGATATTCCTTTCCGATACGCGCGGCCTTGCCGCAGGCTCGGCGGTCACGCCGTCGGAGAGCGGGAATCGGTGCATGAACGTGGAAATCCAAACGCTTATTTCCAAGACCCCTTACGGACAACCGCGTAGAATGAGCTTGGGCGTGGACTACAACAAGCTCGTCGTGTTAATCGCGGTGCTTGAAAAGCGTTGCGGTATCCCTTTCTTTAATTCGGACGTCTATATCAACGCGATGGGCGGCATTAAACTGGACGAGCCCTCCGTGGATCTTGCCATTTGTGCGGCGCTCGCTTCGGCAGCAAACGACGCCCCTATCGACAAGTACACCGCCCTCTTTGGCGAAGTGGGCTTGACGGGTGAAATTCGACCCGTATCCTTTGCGGATAAGCGAGTTAACGAATGCATTAAAACGGGATTTAAACGGGTGATTCTTCCCAAAAAGAATATGAAAACCTGCGAGAAGTATAAAAATCAAATCGAGCTGATTCCCGTGCAATACGTCGGACAAATGATTAAGGCTTTGAGTTTGCGTGGAAACGAATAAAAACAACGAATTACCGCCTCCGAAAACGAACGTTTTCGGAGGCGGTTTTTATTATTCAACGCATACACGCCCTATCCGTACAAAAAACCGAGCCCTTTAGGCTCGGTTTTCATGTCCCTGTCGTCAAGGATTGATTGCGCGCATCTTTTCGTGGAATTTCGAAAGCGTTTCTTCCGAGTCGAAATAGTCCTGTAAGAAGATATAATCGCAATGTTTGATCTTGTTTACAAGTTCGATTGCCGTCGTCTTGTAGGTAGCGAACATTTCGTCCGTTACCGACGCGTCGCGGAAAAGTAAGTTGTTAACGCTTCTGCCCACGATTCCGTCCGAAACGAAAATGTCGTACGCGCGGGAGTAGAGCACGGACGCCTTATCCGCAAACGCCGAAGTACCGTACCAAAGGTTGGTATAATAACGAATACCAAGCAAATCCAAAAGGGTGGGAACGATGTCTGCCGTACAAGTAAATTTGTCTACCGTGATAGGCTTATTCGCAAACTCGGGTTTATCCTGACGGATTTTATTCGCCAAGTCTTGGTCATAAATCATGAACGGTACTTTGAACAAGTCGGTGTAGTTCCCTTCCGTATTCTTATATTTCTCAATATTCTTAACGTAGCTGCTCAAGCCTTGATAGTAAGCGGGATGGTCGCCAAATACCGCGATTACCGTATTCTCAAGCAAGCCTTTCTTTTCCAAATCTTCCATCATACAACCGATTGCAGCGTCGAATTCCATCGCCGTTTGCATATAGTTGTAAAGAATGTTTTCTTCGTCGTTTTCGGGGTCGGGCTGATAGTATTGCAAAAGCTTTTCACGGTGCTTTTCCAGGTTGCCGCGTTCGTAATACACCCCGTGCATCGTAATCGTCGTGATATAGGTGTAGAAACGCTCGTCCGTGGGGAACATTTCGTTCTTGCAAATTTCAATCATTTCGCTATCGAGGTTGCGCTGCCCTTCTTCCATCCAGTTGAAGAAGATTTCTTCCCCGCCTTGCTCTTCGATTTTGTTCGAGTATTCTTCCATGTCGTACATGTCCGTCAAGAACTCAAAACCAAAGCTATTGTGTACGTCGTCGCGGTTGTAGAAGGTCTTGAAACCGTTGTGATAGGAACGGCATTGCACGGGCTCAGCGCTGAGCTCTTTCAAAAGGTTGGGCACCGTGTGCGGCATTTCGTTATACGTATAATCGTAGTTGATATACGAATCGGTAGGATACGAACCCATAATGCTGAGCGTTTCCGAAATGTCCGTCTTTTCACGGGAGTGGAAATTCGTCATCGAAATCCCTTCTTCGTAGAACTTGGTCAAGTTCGGATAGAGAATTTTAAGCGTTTCCGGAGAAATATCCAACTCGTTGGGGTTTCTCGGATCGCGCATGAACGCGTACCATTCCAAAGACTCCGCCAAAACGACTACGACGTTCTTCCCTTCGGAGATCCCGAAATACTCGGTGGGCTGAGAAACGTATTTCTCGCTGCCGTCGCCGTAAATAAAGCTTTCAATTTCTTCGTTGGGCATCGTACCGGGATCGTAGAACATTGCGCCGCCGAATTCGCCGATCGCGTTCCCAATCATACCGTACGCCGAATATGCGCTTTCCACTTTTCCGTTTATCATGTCTTCGTATTTATTCGTGTTGCCGGGGAAATAAATCGCAAACGAAGTGCAAAACACTGCAAGGCCTGAAACGCAAACGCCCAAATGCCAAATAACCGATTTCTTGCCCTTTTTCGCATGCTTTTGATAAAACGTCTTGCGCATACCGAAAATAATGTATACCACGCAGAAGAACAAGCCCGCATAAAAGGTGAGAAAGTTTACGGGCAAACTTTCCAAAATCCCGAACGCGTCGTTCTTCAAATTCAACATACCGAAATCGAAATACTGGTCGGTCATATCGAAAATAACCGAGAATACAAGGTCGATCACCGCTTGTAAAATCAAAAGGATTGCACCGACAATCAATCTCGCGCGGTTGCTCTTAAGAGTAAACATAATCCCGCAAATGAAGAGCAAAAGCCCGAGCGAAAGGAAGGGACGGGTCATAAACGGATTCCCCTCTACGGCGAATACCGCCACCATTTCTATCCCGATCGCAAAAATGAAATACAATACGATTAAGCTGTTTTCTTTAATCCAATTCCAAACCTTGGATGCAAATTTACGCATATATCTTTGGTCTCCTTATCAAATCGGTTAGAAAATGTAGATGAGCAACACCAAACCGAAGGTCTTGCTTCCGCTTCGTTTTGTCAAGTAATACACGAGCGTAAACACTGCGTAGAACAAAAGATACGTCCACGAGAATTCCCCCATTCTGGAAAATGCGTCCATCGCGCCGAATACCATCAAAAATGCGCCGCTTATAAGCCAAGTGAGCCACTTTTCCTTACAGCCTTTCGTAAGCGATTCCGCCATTCCGTAGCAAACATGCAGGAAAAATACAATCCAAATACACATGATAACGTTACAAGCCAAAGTACCGATTTTGCCAAGCAACTGATGCCCCGTCACCTTTTCACCGATGTCGTAAATGGGCTTGACTTGGAATTCCGTCTGCACGCTGACAAGCAAAATGCAGGCAATCGAAATGACCGTCAACAAGAATACGTTGAGCAACGGCAAAGGCGCTTCTTTTACCTTTTGACGTTTCTTCCCCTTTTCCTTTTTCGGAGGGAGCTCGTCCTCGTAAGGCTTTGCGTCCGTCCAAGTGCGGAAAGTAGTATCAAGCGCGGGCTTTAACGCTTCGCCGTTTTGTAAAGCGGCGCTAAGCGTGCCGTCGACGTCAAGCGCCGCGCGGAGCTTTTTCTCCCTGCTCTTTTTGATTCGACTTTCAACGATAATAATCGCGACAATCTCCACCACCCAGAAAATACAGGTGAATAATCTCGCAAAAGCGTCACGCAATTGTCCGTAGCCTGCCCAGTCGAATAACGGAGCGATAGGCTTCGTCAAAATCGGCGTTACGACAACGAAGGTAAAATACACCAAATATCGCAACAAATTCGCTGTAAATTTTTTTATCGTTTGTGCAGATTTTTCCATTTTATCTCCATTTTTTTCTTTTATAAAAGAAATCTCGAAAAATTACCTATATTATTATAATGCTTTTCTTTTAATTTTTCAAGTCAATTTATATTAAAATGTAATTTTTTTGTAAAAAAATTTTACAACTACAAAAAACCGACTGCTGAAGCAGTCGGTTTTTTGAACTTTTCCTCATAATAATTCTTTGATAAGCTCGTCGCGGCTCTTTACGGAAAAATAGGTCGGTGGAACGTCTAATATGGTCTTACATCCGTACACGCCCTCCTCGTTTAAGCGAAATACCGCTCTTGCACAAGCCACTAAAACGGATGCGGTGAACTCCGCGTTAGAGTCTAATTTCAAGGAATATTCAATGACGTGCGAATGTTCTTCGTTCAAGCCCGTCTTGCCCGTACGCACCACCACGCCGCCGTGGGGAAGCCCACTGTGTTTTTCTTGCATTTCTTCCGCGGAAATGAAATGCACCGTCGTGCGATAGTCTGCAAAATAATTGGGCATCGTTTTGATTTCTTGCTCAATGCGCGCCAAATCCGCACCCGCTTTCGCTACGACGAAACACTCTCTTTCGTGCTTATCCGCCGTTGTCAATACGGGATTCGCCCCGCTTCGAACGGACTCTAAAGCCGTTTGCATGGGAATCGTATACTGCCGCGCGTCCGCAACCCCTTCAATGCGGCGAATTGCGTCTGAATGACCCTGGCTAACTCCCTTGCCCCAAAAGGTGTAATCCTTTCCCACACTTAACATAGAATTGGAATAGAGTCTTGCCAAAGAGAACATTCCAGGGTCCCAACCGGCAGAAACGAGCGCTGTCTTTTTCGCCGCCGTCGCTACCTTTTCCACGTTTTGTACGTGCTGGGGAATGTTTGCATGCGTATCAAAACTGTCCACGACGTTAAAGAGCGCCGAAAGCGCCGCCGTTTGCTTGGGCAAATCGGTCGCGCTGCCGCCACAAAGCACCATGACGTCGATTTTATCCTGCATTTTTTCCGCTTCTTCCACGGGATACACAGGTAATCCCGTCAACGTTTTTACCATGGACGGATCGCGGCGCGTAAATACGCCTACCGCCGTTAAATCGGGGTTTTGGCGAATCGCAAGTTCTACCCCTCGCCCTAAATTACCGTAACCGTAAATACCGATACGAATACTCATAAACTTTGCCTCGTAAGATTTCTCTTGTCTAACATTATAGCATACACGTTTGCGTTTTTCAAGCGTTCGCAAAGAAAAATTTCTTGCTTTTTCTTGATTATTTTTTATACCTGCCTTTCGTTTGACTTATACGTAAGAAGGACGGGCGCAAAACGTCCGTCCTTCTTCTTTATTATCCTTATAAATTAATACATTTCGATATATGCGTCGCGTTCCGCACCGACGGAAACGTATTTGATCTTACAGCCGCAAGCTTCTTCCAAATACTTCACGTAGTTAAGCGCTTCCTTAGGCAAATCTTCTACCTTGCGGCAAGCGGAAATGTCGCAGTTCCAGCCCTTGACCGTCTTAAATACGGGTTTGCAATCGTCCAAAACGTCGATGAACGGGAAGTCGTGAATGATTTCGCCGTTAAGCTCATACGCTACGCAAACTTCGATTTCTTCGTAACCCGAAAGAACGTCCATCTTCGTAAGCGCGATCTCCGTAGCGCCTTGGCAACGGATACCGTAACGGGAAGCAACGATGTCGAACGGACCTACGCGACGGGGTCTGCCCGTAGCCGCGCCGTATTCGCCGCCAAGCTCACGGAGTTTTTCCGCCTTTTCGCCGAAATATTCCGCCGTGAAAGGCCCCTCCCCTACGCAGGTGGAATAGGCTTTCATGATACCGATGGAATGGTCAAGCTGGAGCTGGGGCACGCCTGCGCCAATGGGCGCATACGCTGCAATCGTCGACGAGGAGGACGTGTAGGGATGAATACCGAAATCGATATCGCGCATTGCGCCAAGCTGCGCTTCAAACATAATGTTTTTACCCTGTGCATTTGCGTTCGTCAAGTACATACCTACGTCGCATACAAACGGAGCGAGCTTTTTGCCGTATTCTTCAAAGTAGGCGATCATATCTTCCGCTTTCACCGCTTCCGATTTATAACCGCCGACAACCGTCAAGTTTTTCCATTCCACGATGTCCGCAACTCTTGCGTACAAACGCTCGGTGTTCAAAAGTTCGCCCATACGGAACGCCTTTTTAAAGAACTTATCCGCGTACACGGGGCCGATACCGCGACGGGTCGAACCGAATTTCTTGCCTGCAAGACGGTCTTCTTCCAAGCAGTCCATCAAAACGTGATAGGGCATAGTGATAACCGCGCGATCGGAAATTTTCAAGTTTTCGGGCGTGATTTTGATACCGCCTTCCTGCAATCTCGCGATTTCGCCGCAAAGGTGCTTGATGTCGATAACCATACCAGGCCCCATTACGTTGACAACGTCTTCGCGCAAAATCCCTGAAGGAAGCAAGTTCAAAACGAACTTACCGCGTTCGTTGATAACCGTATGTCCTGCGTTGTTACCGCCTTGATAACGGCAAACGACGTCAAACTTTTCGGAAAGAAGGTCTACCATTCTCCCCTTGCCTTCGTCACCCCAGTTGATACCGCAAATAGATGTAAGCATATAGATACGTTCTCCTTTCGATTTTTCCAATAAAAAACGAGCTTTTTCGCAACACGTTGCCAAAAAGCTCTCTTTTTCCTCATTATGTTGCAATTAATTATACCGCTTTTTTTTCCGCTTGTCAACTTAAACAGCCCATAATAAAAAATTTCACGGAATTTTTTTCGAAGTATTGACAAGCGAACGCAAAAGTAGTATTATAATATAGTTAATAGTTGTAATATGATAAGGAGGTAACGTATGTATTGTAAAGAATGCGGTGAAAAACTCACTTTGCGTTTTTGCGAGAACGAAGGTCTCGTCCCTTACTGCTCGAAATGTGAATCGTATATGTTCCCTTTATTCCCGATTGCGGTATCCATGGTCGTAACGAATCGAGCGCAAGACAAAATTTTGCTCGCAAAACACGTGGATGACGACGATTATATTTTGTTCGCAGGATATATCAAAAAAGGCGAAAACGCGGAAAAGACAGTACCTAGAGAAATCAAGGAAGAACTTGGTTTGGACGTGGTGAAAGCAAAATACACTTCTTCGCGCTTCCACGCCGTAAAAGATATCCTGATGCTGAACTTCATCGTTATCGTGGAAGAAAACAAACCCATTAAGCTTGCGGAAGAAGAAATTTCGGAAGCGCGTTGGTGCACTCCCGAAGAAGCAGTACAGCTGATTCGTAAAGGCACGACGGCGGAGTATTTCTTGCATAACGCAATCCGCGAATTGAAGAAGAAAATTTAACTTTTGTCGCTAAACCGAAGCGGGGGCTATCTCTTGATAGCCCCCGCTTCGCATTTCTTTTCCGTTCATAGAAAAAAGTCTTTCGCTTCTCTCGAATATTTTTGCTCACGCCGTTGACTTTTTTGACGATTTTTGGTACAATATAAAGGATAATATCAAAAATGGAGTTCTTATGAATAAAATCGGGTTTGACAACAAACAATATCTTTCGTTGCAATCGGAAAAAATCCAAGAACGCATCGACGCGTTCGGGGACAAGCTCTATCTCGAATTCGGCGGTAAGCTTTTCGACGATTACCACGCGTCGAGAGTATTGCCCGGTTTTGAGCCCGACAGTAAGATTAAAATGCTTTTAAAGCTGAAGTCGATTGCCGAAATTCTCGTCGTCATCAGCGCCAACGATATTATCAAAAATAAATATAGAAGCGACCTCGGCATTACCTACGACGCGGACGTTATCCGCTTAATCGATATTTTCAAGAGCAAAGGCTTGTACGTAGGGAGCGTGGTGATGACCATGTATCAATCTCAACCCGCCGTGGACAGCTTCATCAAGCGTTTGAACAATCTCGGCATTGCCGTTTATAAACATTACGCAATCGAGGGTTACCCCTCCGACGTTGCAAAAATCGTTAGCGACGAGGGCTACGGTCAAAACGAATACGTGCCCACCACGCGTAGATTGGTGATTGTCACCGCGCCCGGTCCCGGAAGCGGAAAAATGGCGACTTGCCTTTCCCAGCTCTATCATGAAAATCAACGCGGCGTTAAGGCAGGGTACGCAAAATTCGAGACCTTCCCCATTTGGAATATTCCTCTTTCCCACCCCGTCAACGTGGCATACGAAGCGGCGACAGCCGACCTCAACGACGTCAATATGATCGACCCGTACCATTTAGAAGCGTATGGCTCTTTGGCGGTCAACTACAACCGCGACGTGGAAATTTTCCCCGTGGTTTCGGCAATGCTTGAAAAGATTTTGGGATACTCCCCTTATAAATCTCCAACGGATATGGGGGTAAATATGGCAGGCTTTTGCATTGTGGACGACGAAACTTGCAAAAATGCGAGTAAAGACGAAATCATTCGCCGCTATTACGCCGCGCTTTGCGACGCCAAAAAAGGTAGAACCTCGAAAGAAGTGGTCGCCAAACTCGAGCTTTTAATGAGCAAATCGGGTATCTCCACCGAGAACCGCAAAACCGTGGCGGCGGCTTTAAACAAGGCGGCGGAGACGGAAACCCCCTCCGTTGCTATCGAACTTAACGACGGACGAATCGTGACGGGTAAAACGGGAGAACTGCTCGGCTCAAGCGCCGCTTGTCTGCTCAACGCCTTAAAAGAGCTCGGCGGTATCGACGATAAAAAGGAACTTATCTCCCCTACCATTATCGAGCCTATCCAACGCTTGAAAGTCAAGCACATGGGCTCGGTCAATCCCCGCTTACACACGGACGAAGTGCTAATGGCGCTCGCCATTTGCGCGGTGAGCGATCCGAAAGCGAAAAAAGCGATGGCTCAGCTCGATAAACTCAAAAACTGCGAAGTCCACTCGACGGTCATGCTTGCCCACGTGGACGAGCGAACCTTCAAATCGCTCGGCATGCACTTGACTTGCGAACCGCAACGGCAAGTAGTCGTGAGCGAACAAGTGTAAAAAATTAATCCCGAACTCGCACGAGTTCGGGATTTTATTTTTCTTATTCGGGAAGTTTCATATCCCCTTTCTTGATCCATTTCCATTTTCTCATGAGCTCGGAAATAACAAAATTCAATACCGCGGGCAGGACAATCATCAAAAGGATAATCCCCACGCCGCCGAAAAATCCGCTCGTGTTTTCAAACAAATCGAACACGCCGACGAGTCCGCTTGTACCCATACCGCCGCCCGAAGCGCCGCATTTGAGCTTGAAAAGACAGGTGGCCAAAGGCCCGCAAATCGCGCTCGATATGATCATCGGAAGCATAATAAGCGGTTTTTTCATAATATTGGGAATTTGGAGCATACTCGTGCCGATTCCCTGCGATATTAAACCGCTGACCCCGTTTTCTCTGAAACTCGCTACGGCAAACCCAATCATATGGCATGCGCAACCGACCGTCGCCGCACCGCCTGCAAGCAACATCGCGTTTTCGTTCCCTGCCGATACCTGCGTAGCGACCGCTACCCAAATTGCCGCAGACGAGGTAGGCATGGTCAAAAGTATGCCCATAACGACGGCAATGACAATCCCCATCACAAAAGGGGTAATTTTCGTCGCAACCGCAATCCAATCGCCAAATTTATTGACAAGCTCAATGAACGGATAGGAAACGAATATGCCGCCAAAGCCAAGCAAAAGCGTACCAAGAGGAACGAGCAAAATGTCCAGCTTAGTCTTCCCTGCGTATAAGCCTACGATTTCAATCACGAGCATCGTCGTCACGTACGCGCCGATGGGATTCCCCGGCAATCCTTTTGTCATCATCGCGCTAATTGTCGGAAGTCCGCCGCCACTAGGCATCAACTGATCCGCCCAAGCGCCGATCATACCCGCTACCGCCGCCGAAAAGACGAGCAACTTGTGCTTGCCCAGCGAGTGCGCAATCCCCACGCCGATACCCGCGCCCATCAAAATTTTTGCAAGGCTTGCTATGTAGGTAAGCGTTTCGCCCACGTAGTTATCCCCGATTAAATCGGCAATTTGCGCCAAAATCGTGCCTGCAATCAACGTGACGAAAAGCCCTTGCGCCATGCCCGAAAACGCCGTGATAAACCAACGCTTGGGAAGCGCCTTTAAATACCCTATTACTTTTGAGCCCTTTTTCTTTTTAATTTCCGTACTCATAAAAAACACTCCTCTCATTAAGATATTTTTATTATAGCACAGTCATTCGATAAAAAGCAAGCGATTTCACGCAAATCGATAAAAATTTATCCATTCGATAAATTTTAACGAACAATGGATAGGATAATGGAAATTCCCCGTCCTGCACGCAGGCAGGACGGGGAATTTTTAACACTTTGGCTTTGAGTTTATTTTCTTTCAAAGCTATCGCAACAGGTGCAGCAATCCGCTGCGCTGTTGCAGGTGTTGCCGACGTGAATTTTTCTCAAAGTACAATAGTCGCCTGCGCGATTGTACTTACATTCGGTCACGCCGCAACCGATACAAGTGTTCACTTCCGAGCCTTTTTCATTCATCATAATCATATTCCTCCTTCAAAGGTAAAGATAGTATAGGCAATTTTTCAAAAGAATATTGACAATTTTGAAAATTTACGCTACAATATAGCTGTAAAGATTAGGAAACGGGGTTTTTCGTTTCGAAAAAGGAGAATGGATATGAAAGTTATTTTAACGGCGGACGTAAAAGGCACTGGTAAAAAAGGCGACGTTGTGGAAGTAGCGGACGGCTACGGGAAAAATTTCCTCGTAAAAAAAGGGCTTGCAAAGATTGCGACGGCAAGCACCGTACACGAGGCGCAGCAAAAGAAAGAATCCGCGGCGTTCCATAAAGCGGAAGAAGTAAAGGCGCTCAAAGAACTTGCGGCAAAGCTTGACGGGCAAAAAGTAGTTGTCAAGATTAAAACGGGCGAAAACGGGAAGCTGTTTGGCTCGGTGACGGCGCAGCACGTAGCGGCGGCGCTTGCCGATATGGGTTTTGACATCGACAAAAAGAAAATCAAAATGGATTCCGTCAAAGCGCTCGGCGTGATTGCCGCGGAAATTCGTTTGATGGAAGGTGTTTCCTCGAAAATTACCGTTTCCATCGAAGCGTTGTAAATATTTACCGCTTTGCGAGTATGCTCGCAAAGCGGTTTTTTTCAAAAATTGCGCGGTTATTTTTTCCTCAACTGCTTGCAGTCGGCTAAAAAATGTGCTACAATAGGTTTTAGAGAATTATAGTAAGGATCTTTATTATATATTATGGAAGAAAAAGAGCCTCTTATGAAAGACAATAGGCAAAATCTTTTGCCACCTAAAATCACGAAAGAGAACATAGACCCCCTCGCCGGCACAAAAAAAAGCGTCGCGCTTTATTGGGTCAAAGCGGTAGTCTTTACCCTGTTTTCTTCCCTACTCGTTGCGATTGCGGCATATAGTTTGATCGCGCCCAACAACTTTACCATCGGCGGGATTAGCGGTATTGCGATTCTCGTCAACGTCGCTTCTAATGACAAAATTCCGCAAAGCTTTTTGGTGATCGCCTTGAACCTGCCCTTGATTGTGCTCTCGTTTTTCTTCGTAAAACGAAAATTTGCCGTGCTGACCTCTTTAAATACGGCAATGCAATCGGTATGGCTTTTGGTTTTGGAAAAGCTTATTCCCGATTTCAAGATTATTTTCCCCGGCGGTTATATGCCCGACGGCATTACCCTTGTCGGCGGCGAAGCGTCTAAACTTTTCGCGGCAGTGGCGGCGGGTATTTGTATCGGCTCAGCGATCGTGCTCGCGTTCAAGGTCGGCGGCAGCACCGGCGGCGCGGACGTTCTTGCCGTAATGATTCAAAAGAAAATCGCCGCAGGCTCGATTGCTTGGATTCTTTTCTCCATCAACTGCTTCGTCATCGGCGCGTCCGTCTTTATCCTGCCTTGTAACGCCGAAAAGAGCGATCCTTTGTACTACGGCGCGCTTTTGATGCCCGTCGTACTCGCGGCTTTGGAATCGTACATAGAAAGCAAAACCAACGAATCGATGACCAACGGTTTTACCTCCGCTGTCGAATTCCGTATTATCACGGACAAACCAGAAGAAATGGCTGCGGCACTGATGAAAGAATTGAGTCGCGGCGTGACTGCCCTTCCCGCGAAAGGCATGTACACGAAAGAAGAACGCACCATGCTTGTTTGCGTCATCAGTAAACGCCAAATCGCGACTGTGCGCCGTATCACGAAAGAAGTCGACCCCGATTCTTTTGCCGTTATGAGCAAGGTGTCGCAAGTGCTCGGTTTGGGCTTCTATACGCAAGAATTGTAAAATAGAACACATACGCTTTAAAAACCGCTCTGCCCCTTATATTTAAAGGAGTAGAGCGGTTTTTTTACGCGGAAAATACGAAAAGTGAAAAAATTGCAAAAAAACGCAAAAAAAGCTTGAAAAATAAAGGTTTTTAGCGTTTTTTTTCTTTCCAGCTATTGACAAACGTATAAACTTAGGATATAATAGAAATACTTAAAGATAGTTCCAAGTTTTTAAGGAAAAAAATATTTAAAGGGGATTCTCTATATGAACAAAGGCGAATTGATTAAAGCAATGGTAGAAAAAACCGGTTTCTCTCAAAAAGATGCAGCGGCGGCTTACGAAGCATTCGTAACTTCCGTTACCGACGCATTGAAAGCAGGCGATAAGGTACAGCTCGTTGGTTTCGGTACGTTTGAAGTAAAAGACGTAGCGGCTAAGACGGGTATCAACCCCAAGACGGGCGCTCCCGTTTCTATTCCCGCTTGCAAGAAACCCGTTATGAAGTTCGGTAAAGCTTACAAGGACATCATCAACAACTAATCAAAATGCTTTAAAAAGCCGAGGCAAGTGCCTCGGCTTTTTCTTTGAATTTTTAACTGAATTCCTTAATGATGGTTATAAACTGTTCGCCATACCGTTCATACGTCTTTAAGCCTAATCCATAAATCGCTAACCAACTATCTTTATCCAGCGGCTTGTATTGTGCCATTTCCGCCAATACGACATCGGACATACAATAAGGTGGCAATCGTTTGCAAGTCTTACGAACGCGTTTCAATTCATTAAAAAGTTTCTCGTCTTCCACGCTAACGGCAATTTTTTCTTGTGCCCTATCTGCGAAATAATCGATTTTCATCGCTTTTTTCACTTCCGCCAGCGTTTCCGCAGCGACCGCTTGCGCTTTCTTGCTTCCTTCGTACAAAATATCCCAAATCGCGGGCAAATCTTTTGCAAGCTCCTCTCTGCGCGTACGAATCGGTTCTAACGTTTCTTGCATAACTGCGTTCAAGAATTTCTTGACTTTCATATCGCCAAGCCCACCACGCTCATAATGCGCTTTTAATTCGTCCAAGTTCGCATATTCAGGCAAATACCGCTCGAAATGCTCGGGCTTGGAAAACGCGTCCAAATAAATAAACGTAGGGTTGTTCTTCGTGTCGCCAGGGTCGGTCACCTTGATGTGGTTCGGGTCAGTATACATGCCCATAACCTTGCGTTTAATTTCGTCCGCACTGTCCGAAAGATAAATGCAGTTTCCTAAGGACTTACTCATCTTCGCCATACCATCCGTACCGGGCAAACGCAGGCAGGACTTGTTTTCGGGCAACACCGCTTGCGGCTCGATAAGCGTTTCACCGTACAAGTTATTGAAGCTTCTCACGATTTCTCTTGCTTGCTCAAGCATAGGGAGTTGGTCTTCGCCGACGGGTACCGTGTCCGCCTTGAACGCCGTAATGTCCGCCGTTTGCGATACGGGATAGGTCAAAAAGCCCATCGGGATCGAGCTTTCGAAATTGCGGAGTTTAAGCTCCGTCTTTACCGTCGGATTGCGCTCTAATCGGGAGAGCGTGACAAGGTTCATATAATAGAAAGTCAACTCCGTTAACTCCGCTACGTGCGACTGAATGAAAATAGTCGATTTTTTAGGATCGAGTCCGCAAGCAAGATAATCAAGCGCGACTTCCGTGATATTCGCGCGCACTTTATCGGGATTATCGAAATTGTCCGTAAGCGCTTGCGCGTCCGCAATCATGATATAAATTTTTTCGAATTTGCCGCTGTTTTGCATTTCCACGCGGCGGCGCAAAGAACCTACGTAATGCCCGATATGCAATTTCCCCGTAGGTCTGTCGCCCGTTAAAATAACCTTTTTCATATTGTTCACCATTCCTAATTTTCGCGTACTCTCTTTTCGTATAAGCAAACTAGAGTTTGCCCATACTGCAAATATGAAAAGAAATTACGTATATTTAGTTGCTTTTTTATTCGTTTTGACAATGTTTTTCGTGCTTTGGGAGGACCGTGTACGCGTTCAACACACTTTCACGCCCGTTTATCAATCTAAAATCCTACGCCGAAAACCTTATTTTGCACCGTAAGTATTGCGGTAGTTATACATTGCGGGAAGATGCTCTTTCCCCTCGATAACCCCCGTTTCGATCGCTTCGATAATATCGTCCATCGTAACGACGGAATATACGTCGATTCCGAATTCTTTTTTCGCTTCCGCTACCGCCGAAAGGTCGCTCGTCAAGCCTTTTTCTTTGCGGTCTACCGAAATAATCATTCCCACGACCTCCACTTTTGCTGCCGCTTCGAGCTTGGGCAAAATTTCGCGGAGCGCTTTCCCCGACGTCATTACGTCTTCGATAATGATTACTTTTTCCCCATCAACAAGCTGTTTCCCTACGAAAAGACCGCCTTCGCCGTGGTCTTTTACTTCTTTTCTATCGAAACAGTAGTTCATTTCCTTTTCATAGTCGTGGTACAGCGCGATTGCCGTTGCAACCGAAAGCGGAATCCCCTTATATGCAGGTCCGACAAGCGTTTCCGCTTCCAAACCGTTTTCGTGAATGCAAGCTGCATAGTATTGACCGAGCTTTGCAAGCTGTTTGCCTGTTTTGTAGTTGCCAGTATTGATAAAATAAGGTGCGAGTCTACCGCTTTTAAGGGTAAATTCGCCGAATTTCAACACGCCGTTTTGTACCATGAAACGGATAAATTCCTGTTTGTACGTATATTCCATAATCTATCTCCTAAAACTTATTTTCCGTTGAGTTGTAACGTGCCCGTAAGCTCACTAACGCTCGTAATCCCGTGCTTATCGCACCACGCGTTCAAGCCGTCGATTATCTTCGGCATTGCATAGGGGTCGGTAAAATTCGCCGTACCGACCTGCACCGCCGTCGCGCCCGCCATCAAAAACTCGATCGCGTCTTCCGCGCAAGTGATACCGCCCATGCCGATTATGGGGATATTCACCGCTTGCGCTGCTTCGTAGGTCATGCGCACCGCTACCGCTTTCACGCCCGCGCCCGATACGCCGCCCGTATTGTTCGCAATAATCGGTCTGCGTTTTTCAATGTCGATTGCCATACCCGTAAGGGTATTGATGAGCGAAATACAGTCCGCACCGCCCCTTTCCGCCGCCTTTGCGTTCGTCGCAATGCTCTCCACGTTCGGGGAAAGCTTCACAATCAAGGGGGTTTTCGTTAAAGCGCTCTTTGCCACACGCGTGACCTCTTCCACCGTTTCCGGTTTGATACCGAACGCCATACCGCCGCTTTTTACGTTAGGACAGGAAATATTCAGCTCGATCATGTCCACCAAGCCGTCCAACCGCGCGCAAATTTTATGATAATCGTCGAGCGTTTTGCCCGCGACGTTCGCAATCACGACCGTGCCCGTTGATTTCAGCCACGCCAAATCATTCTCGATGAAATGTTCTACGCCGGGGTTTTGTAAGCCGACCGCGTTCAAAATCACGCCGCGCGATTCCGCGATACGAGGCACGGGATTGCCAAGACGGGGCTCGTTCGTCAAACCCTTTGTCGATACGCCGCCGATTTTCCCGATGTCGTAAAGTTCGTTGAACTCACGACCGAACCCGTACGTACCCGAAGCCGCAATTACGGGGTTCTTGAAATTTACGCCACAAATATTGACCGATAAATTCGCCATAATTCTCTTCCTTTGCGAGCCTTGTCGCAGGTCTTGTTTTACCGCTTAAAACGGTTGATTCTTCTATAAAACTACTTCTTTCGCGTCAAAAACAGGTCCGTCCTTACATACACGCGCATGTTTGCCGTTTGTCGTTTCGCATACGCAAACAAGGCAAGCGCCGATGCCGCAGCCCATTCTCTCCTCCAAGGAAACGTAGCATTTTAAGTCTTGCTTTTCCACCACTTCTTTGAGTGCTCGGAGCATAGGCGTAGGACCGCATGCAAGCACGACGTCGGGGCGGTTGCCCTTTTCTAAATCGAGCGCAAACGCTTGCACGGCGTTCATTTTCTCGCCGTAGCTGCCGTCGTCCGTCACGCCGACGAAACGGGTCGCTTTCTTAAATTCTTCTACGCCGCAAACGGCGTCTTTATTTCGATACCCAATATACGCGGAAATAATTTTTTCGCCGTAATACTGCCGCAAAACCGAAATGAGCGGAAATACGCCCACGCCGCCGCCTACAAGCGCGATTTTCTTTTCGTCTTCTTCGACGTAGAATCCGTTCCCAAGCGGCATAAGCACGTTTAATTTTGTACCTGCCCCCAGCGTTTTCAGCGTTTGCGTGCCCTCGCCTTTGATTTGATAGCAAAAGGTCACTTCCCGATCTTCCACTTTACAAATAGCGATCGGACGGCGCAATAGATGCGTGCCGCCGATGGAAATATTCCCAAATTGCCCGCAGCGCACCGAGATATCTTCGCTAAGCGTAAAAGTCACCGCGTAGATGTTCTCCGCGATCTTTTCGTTTTTGACAATCGTCGCAATATAATCTTTCATAAGCTACTCCTTATGGGTATAACCGCTTAATATTCAAACTTTTTTTATAACGGCTCGCGAATCAGCCTTGCATTTTCCCGATCACGCTCGAAAGGTCTTTTTGCATTGCAACACACGCCGCGCGCGCCGCGTCGTAGTACGTGCCGCCGTTTTTCTTGTACGCGCACAAAATACCACGCGAGTTGTTGACAACGCCGCCCAAACCGTTCTTACCGAAACAGCTCTTAAGCATTTCCGCATTACCGCCTTGTGCTCCGTAGCCAGGAATCAAGAAAAAGGTGTGGTTCATCGTTTCACGAAGCCGCGCCGCTTCCGTAGGATGGGTCGCGCCGACTACCGCGCCAACCGCCGAATAGCCGTATTTCCCAATCGTGCTTTCTCCCCATTTTTCCACCAAACCGCCTACGTATTCGTACATGGGTACACCGTTTTCCAAAACCATGTTTTGAATTTCCGCGCCCGACGGATTGGAGGTTTTCACCAAAACAAAAATCCCCTTGTCGTTTTTTTGACATTGTTCTACAAAGGGCAAAATACCGTCCGAGCCAAGATATCCGTTGACCGTCACGTAATCGGACGGGAAAGCTTTGATCGCGTTTTCGTTGACCTGCGTTTCGCCAAGGAACGCCTTTGCATAGCAAGACGCCGTCGAACCGATATCGTTGCGTTTGGCGTCCGCGATAACGACAAGACCCTTTGCCGCCGCGTATTTGAGCGTTTCGTAGTACGCCTTCATACCTGCCGTGCCGTACATTTCATAGTACGCAATTTGCACCTTTACGGACGGTACAATATCGTACACGTTATCGATGATTTTTTTATTGAATTCGAGTACTCTTTCCGCAACGTCGTCGAAGGTTTTTGCGCCGAGCTTCATCTCGTCGGGAAGATAGTCGAATAAGGTATCCAACCCCACACAAGTGGGGTTTTGCATCGCAATAATGCCGTCGATGAGTTTATCGGTAATCATATTCATACTCCTTAATTTTTTACGCTTGATATTTAATTTCGCCGTCGACGATCGTGTATTTCACTACGCCGTCCAAAACGTAGCCGCCAAACGGGCTGTTCTTGCCTTTGCTAACGAACTTTTCGGGCTCAACCGTCCATTTTTCGTCCAAGTCCGCAATCATCAAATCGGCTACGCCGCCTTCCTTGATTTCACCGCCGTCGAGCTTCAAAATTCTCGCGGGCGCAGCAGACATTCTGTCCGCGATTTCGGGCAAGGTCAGAACGCCTGCCTTGTAAAGGTAGGTCATCGCAAACCCGAACGACGTTTCAATACCGCTAATCCCAAACGCCGCTTGATAGTACTCGACGTTCTTATCATCCGCGTGATGAGGCGCGTGGTCGGTGACGATACAATCGAGCGTACCATCTTTTAACGCTTCCAAAATCGCTTGCTTGTCTATCTCTTCGCGAATGGGCGGATTGACTTTCGTATTCGTATCGTAGGTGCGGATAATTTCGTCCGTCACCGCAAAATAGTGCGGACATGTTTCCGCCGTGACCTTGACGCCCGCTTGCTTCGCGCTGCGAATCATTCTCACGCCGCTATACGTCGAAACGTGGCAAATATGCACGGGCGCGTCCAAGGTTTCCGCAAGGGAAATTTCACGCGCAATGATGACGTCTTCCGCCGCACGAGGTATACCTCTCAAACCGACCAAAGTCGAGCTAAAGCCTTCGTGTACTACGCCGCCGTCCACAAGATCCTTGTCTTCGCAATGACAAAGACAAGTAATGTCAAAGCCTTTCGCGTATTCCATTGCAAGGCGCATAAGACGGGCGTTTTTTACCGCTACGCCATCGTCGGAAATTGCGACCGCGCCTGCTTTCTTCATGCCTGCGATTGCAGCCATTTCTTCCCCTTTCGAGCCTTTCGTGATTGCGCCGATGGGGTGTATTTTACAAAGGTTCACTTCCTTTGCTCTCGTTTTAATGTAGGTGACAACTACCTTGTTGTCCGTGACGGGGTTGGTATTCGGCATACAGCAAATTTGCGTAAAACCGCCCTTCACCGCCGCTTTTGCGCCGCTTTCAATGTCTTCTTTTCTCTCAAAACCCGGTTCGCGTAAATGCACGTGCATATCGATAAGACCGGGGAAAACGTGTTTCCCGCTCGCGTCGATTTCCTGCGTACCGTTCGCGGGGATGCAGTCCGCAATCTTTGCAATGCGACCGTTTTCCACAAGAATATCTTTCTTTTCTACGGAGTTTTTCAAAACCACGTTGCCGTTTCTAATAATCATACTTTCGCTCCTTTACGCCTTTTTCGCGTCGTTCAAAAGACACAGCGCCGCCATTCGCACCGCTACCCCCGAAAGGACTTGGTCTTCAATATGACTTCTTTCATGATCGATTACGCCGCTCGAAAGTTCTACGCCGCGGTTTACAGGGCCCGGGTGCAAGATAATCGCGTGCGGTTTCGCGCACTCTAAAATCTTCTCGTCTACGCCGTAGTTTGCCGCGTACTCGCCGAGTGAGGGGAAATTCCCCGCTTGTTGGCGTTCAAGCTGAATTCGCAAACCCATGACCACGTCCGCGCCGTCCAGCGCTTCTTCACGGGATTTGCACAGCTTTGCGCCCAACCGATCGATCCCGACGGGAATCAGCGTTTCGGGGGCGAACATCGTTACTTCCGCGCCCATCGTTTTCAAACCGAATAAGTTTGATTTGGCTACACGCGAATGCTTGATGTCCCCTAAAATAGCCACCTTTAAACCTTTGAGAGAGCCGAATACTTCGCGCATGGTGAGCATATCCAAAAGCGCCTGCGTGGGATGCTCGTTTACACCGTCGCCGGCATTGAGTACGCTCGCTTGCACCGTCTTTGCAAGAAGGTGCGGCGCACCGCCCATTTGATGGCGAATAATGATGAAATCATTCCGCTGCGCGTCGAGCGTTTTGCCCGTGTCAATCAGCGTTTCACCCTTGGCAACGGAAGAACTCCCCGCCGCGATATTGATTGCGGTTGCGCCGAGATATTTCGCCGCTTGCTCGAAGCTTGTCCGCGTTCTCGTACTGTTTTCATAGAAGAGAATGGTTGCGGTTTTGCCGTCCAAATAGTTCATTTTCTTCTCGCCGCGTTTAATGCGGTTCTTGAATTCCTGCGCAAGATCGAGGATTTCCGTGATCTCGGACGCCGATACGTCGATGAGGCCCAACAAATCTTTTCTTTTGAGCATACCCTACTCCTTTTTCGTTCGCTATAGACTGCGTTTTAATCTGCCTTACAGGCAGACGCAACTTATTCTTTTCTAGTATACCACTTTTTTTGTACGTTGTAAAGGGTTCAAAAGCACCTTTTTTTCGCTTTTGAACCCTTTTTATTAAAAATCAATAGATTTTTACAAGTTTGAACCCAACTTTGTCGCAAGAAGCTAAAATATACTCCACGCCTCCACGCTCGCTTTTTAGCGGACAGTACGCCGCGCCGTGGATATGCCCAAACACCGCTTTGTCCACTTTCCGTTCCTCAAAAAGCGCAGTGAAAAGGGTGCTTTCGTTCTTCATTCCAAACGGAGGGAAATGGGTCAAGACAATCAGTTTATCCCCCTCTTCCCGCAATTTTTCCGCTTCGTTTAACGCCAACCTGAAACGCTCGGCTTCCCGTTTATAAAGCTTTTCGTCCTGCTCGGTGTAATCAGCACTCCCAGGACAAGTCCATCCACGCGAGCCTGCAATCACAAAGTTATCCAGCTTGATCGCGTCCGTTTGCAAGAAATAAAAGCTCTCGTTCGGCGCGCTGTCACGAAGCTTCGTGATACCGTTCCACCAATAATCGTGGTTACCGCGAATAAAAATTTTCTTCCCTGGCAAATCGGCAAGCGTTTGCAAATCAACGAGCGCGTCGGAAAGTTTCATTGCCCAACTGATATCCCCTGAAATCAGCACAATATCGTCGGGAGCAACCTTTTCCAACCAGTCCGATTTAATTTTTTCGAAATGCCCTTCCCAGTTCCCGCCGAAAATATCCATCGGCTTGTCGGCGGTGTTGGATAAGTGCAAATCGCTAATCGCATAGATATTCATAAGAATATTATAGCAGTTTTGCAAACAAAAAGCAAGGCTTTTACACCTTGCTTTTTGTGCTTTCTTACCACACGGCTATTTCGCCGTTTTCGTCATAATACCAAAAGTTTCCTTCAGACGGTTGGCTTACGCTATATGTATAAAGAGTCGCATTCGCTAAATAGCTATTCCCCTCACCGATTACGAGCTGTCCCCATTCGCTAATCGATCCTTCATAGTACACAGTTTTTAACAAATAATCAAAAAATGCCAATTTCCCAATTTTCTTAACAGAGCTTGGAATGAGAACGCTGGTAATATCACTATAATAAAAAGCATAATCGGATATTTTGTCGATCCCACTAGGGAGAATCAGGTCTTTTTCCGTGCCAATGTACCCTACCAAAATAGTTTCTTCACCCTCATCATAAATAATATACCCTTCTTGTTCGCTGATTTTACTGTCTGTTGCTTCAACGTAAACGTTCTTCGCATAAACTGCAACCCCGCCATACATAGACTCCCCAGCAACAAGACTCAATGTAGATTTGTTACATATTTCAATCAATTTATAGCAATTTAAAAACGCCGAATCCCCAATTGTTTCAAGGGACAACGGAAGCGTTACAGCAACCAGATTTGAACAATTTTTAAACGCATAAGCACCAATTGTCGTAATACTATTAGACAGTACAACTTTCGTCAAACGCGTACAATCAGAAAATGCAAACGCTTCAATATTTTTTACTTCATCAGGAATCTCTATTTCAAGTAGACTTGAACAACTGCTAAAAGCAAACTTAGCAATAACCGTCAGTTTTTTAGGAATGCTTATACTCGTTAAAGACGAACAGGCTGAAAATGCCGACTCACCAATTTCAATTACGTTATCAGACATAATTATTGTTCGCAAATTCATACAACCGCTAAAAGCTTGTTTCCCTATTCTTTCAACGCTTTGTGATATTTCAACTTTTTGCGTCTTTTGATTACTTGCAAAAACATTATTTCCTATACACTTAACAGAATTCCCTATCGTAACCGTTTCAAATCCGTAGAAGCCAAAAAACGCCGCATCACAAATACTTGTTACGTCATTGGGAATTACTAAATTGGTTATTAATTCATCGTTTAAATAAACTTTTGTAACATTATCAGCCGACAAAGGATTCGATGAATATTCCGATCTCGAGCCGCCGCCTTCAAAGTTGATTTTACACCAAGCCGTAAGGTCTTTAATATATACTCTTAACATTCGCGTACAATAGTCAAAAGCTCCCGACTTGATTTCAGTTATGCCTGAGCCAAGTTTCACCTCTTTAAAATCGCATTGCGCAAAAGCTCGGCTGCCTATTGTCGTTACGCTGTCGGGAATTTCAAACGTTCCCAATCCATCGCAATTGTAAAAGGCATAATCACAAATATGGATCAACGTCTCGGGTAAAACGATCATTGCAAAAGTTTTGATGGCATAGAAAGCTCTTTCGCCAATCACTGTCACAGGCTTTTCTTTATATACGGAAGGAACGACAATTTTACCATCTTTACAAGTTCCAATCCCGACAACCGCATAGGACTCTCCATCATCATTTAAAGCATACTCCAAGCCCTCACTCGCTTTCAACGTACCGCACTCCGTACAAGCTCCGTCGACAAATTTATGCCCTTTCGCCGAGCCTTCGTCGGGCAAAATATCCGTCAAACCGCAGCCGTTGTCACAAGTCGCCGTCTTCGTGCCGTCTTCCGTGCACGTTGCGTCTCCGTTCGATTCATACACGGTATAGCTATGTCCTTTTGCCGAACCTTCGTCGGGCAAAATATCCGTCAAACCGCAGCCGTTGTCACAAGTCGCCGTCTTCGTGCCGTCTTCCGTGCACGTTGCGTCTCCGTTCGATTCATACACGGTATAGCTATGCCCCAAAGCCGAACCCTCATCAGGCAAACTGTCTGTTAAACCGCAACCATTGTCACAGCTCGCCGTTTTTGTGCCGTCCGTTTCACAAGTCGCGTCGCCATTTGCTATGTACAAGGTGTAACTATGTGTAAGAGCTTTTATTTCGCGCGTTTCGAATTCGCCGCAATCGCAATCTCGGCGTTCTTCCCCCGCCTCCTCACATTTTGCCGCCCGCGTTTCGTACCAATCACCAAACGCACAGTTATGTTCGCCCGCTCCGCTTTCACTATTCTCCGCGCTCGCACTATTTTCACTAATACTCGTGTTGCTACTCTGTTGTGAATCTGCATTGTCGTCTTTTTTACCGCACGCTATAAAACAAACCGATAACAAACATGCGAACATTGCCGCTGTAAAAAACTTTAATAATTTCTTCATTTTATCTCCTCCAAAAGTTATTTTTGTACATTCGGCAATCATTATTATACTCAATTATTGACAGATGTCAATAAAAAAAGTGCGCCTTATAAACTATTTGGAGTATATTTTTGCAGTCTTAAAAAATAATTCAAGAAAAACGACGGCTTTCGCCGTCGCCTTTTCTTATTTACAAGGACAATTTTTCGATTGCGGATACAAGGGCAGTTCAAAGAACCCTGCGCATACTTCTTGCGAGTATTCCTGCGCAGGCGGAAGCGCGCAATAGCCGTAGGAAGGAATCAGAATTTCCACAGGCATAGCGATCTTCAAAATCACCGTCGCACAAAGGCTCGCGATAAAGCCCTGCGAAGTGGGATCATACGTGCCGTCGGGTGCGACAACGCTCACCACCGCGCGAAGCGTAAAAGGCATAATGGAGGGGGCAGGTACGTAAAGAAGTACGTCAACCGGGATAGAAACGTTCGCCGTCGCGCTGCCGTCTACACCGTTCGCGTCGGTATATAAAACCTCTACGGGAATGGACACGGTCGCTTGCACGCGGGCGCAGCGTTTATCCGCTTGACGGTCGATTGTCAAGTTCGACACCGTCGCGTCGCTCGTCGTCGAACGCGCGGAAACAAAGGTCAAAGGATATGTAGGATTGGCAGGCGTTAAGTCGGTGAGCGCAAGCGTATAATTCTCGATTTGGCTTTGTTTAATCGCCGCGTCGAAAATTTTCTCCACTTGTACGCACACCTTTTCCGTGATGCCGTTCATCGGATTGCCCGTGATCGTACCGGGGCATTTATCCGATTGAAAATTGGAATAAAAGGACATAATTTACCTCCTGTTACGAATAAATCCGAAAAGGCGGTTTTGCCCGTTTTTCGGTTGTTCGCGTAATCGTTACTTACTGTATTTTATGCGTCTTTCTTTCCGTTTTGTTCCACTATAAAATCGCGCGCATGCCCAGATAAAAAATACTTGCGCCATTCTTTTTCACAAAACTCTCCTCGCTCCCGCAAAGCAAGGCGGGCGTATCCCCTTCCCCAACCGTATACGCGTTCCCGCTTTCCATCGGTATCCACAAAATCCTGCCTACGGACGGCGGTTCTTTGAGTCCGTTTTCGTGCGCCAAAAGCCGCGGCGACACCGAAAAATAGTCCGCGATTTCTTCGAGCGTTTGACCCTCTTTTACTTGATAATATCGTCTTTGCAGCGTTTTCAACATCTCTATTATTTTATGCACCAATATGGGGAATATGCCCGTTCTATTTTATGCGGCTCGTCCATACAATAATAGCATGAAAAAGACTGTCTACGCAAACGCATCTATCGTCACCGGGCTCTCCGTCGCCACGCGCGGACTCGGTTTTCTATACCGTATCGTCTTATCCCGCTTTATCGGTGCGGAAGGTTTGGGCTTATATCAAGTCGCATTTTCCCTCTTCGGTCTCTTTGCAACTATCGGCGCGGGCGGTATTCCTATCACCGTTTCCCGTATGATTACCAAAGCCAAGGCACAAAACAACCCCGCCGCAGAAAAACAAACCGTCGGCGCAGGGCTTGTGCTCTGCTTGCTTTTAAGCCTGCCCTTTGCCTTGATTTTCGGTCTTTTAGGGCATAAATTCACCTTCCTTTTTACCGATAAACGCAGTTTTAAAGTCTTTCAAATCTTAATTTTAGGGCTTGTCTTTTCGAGCGCATACGCCGTGATTCGAGGTATCTTTTGGGGACATAAAGAATTTCTAACCCCCTCGATTTTAGAAATTGCGGAAGAAGCGCTAATGGTGATTATCGGCGTAATGCTTCTTCAAAACGTTTCTTCGCCCGCCGACGGCGCGCAAAAAGCGGCTTGGGCAGTCACTCTTTCCTGCTTGATTGTTTGTATTGCCGCGCTACTTTGTTTCTTTAGCAAAGGCGGAGCGCTTGCAGTACCTAAAAACACCTTAAAGCCCCTTTTCAACGCAACCCTGCCTATCACTTCCGTACGCGCGGGTGGTTCGCTCGTCACGTCCGCCATTGCCGTCTTACTCCCTGCCATGCTCGTCAAAAGCGGGTTGGACGAAACGCAAGCACTCAAGCTTTTCGGCATTGTTTCAGGCATGGTCATTCCCGTCTTATTTATGCCGTCTACCCTTATCGGCTCGCTAGCACTCGTGCTCGTACCCGAGCTTGCGGAAGATTATTATCGAAACAATCAAGTAAGGTTACGAAAGAATATTTTGCGCGGACTCAAATTTTCCGTTATCGTCGCTTGCACCCTTATCCCCATTCTCTTTTCCGTCGGCGGAGATATTGGACGAATCGCCTTTTCCAATGCGACCGCAGGACGTATCATTGAAAAATCCTGTAGTCTTCTTTTACCGATGAGCATTACGATGATTTCGACGTCCATACTCAATTCTCTCGGCTTTGAAAAACAAACCTTTCTTTACTATTTCCTCGGCGCGGCAGCACTCCTGCTTTCCATTTTAATTCTACCCCGCTTTTTCGGCGCGTACGCATACTGTATCGGTTTGGGCGCAAGCTTTTCCATCAATGCCTTTTGCAACCTTATTTTACTATGGAAAAAAGACTTACTTTTTGAAAAAGGTCGTGGGCAGGTATGGATTCAACAGTTTTTACCCACCCTTTTATTTGTCATTCCCATATCCTTTTTGGGCAGATATTTAGCCACCGTAAGCAAAGAGTTTTTCGGTGAGCCTTTCGCCGCAATCGCCACCGCGCTGATTCTTTTATCCCTCTCGCTACTCCTGCTTTTGACGCGAAAAATTTTCAAAAAGCGCAAAAAACTCGTAATCGGTCAAAAATAAACTGTTTTCTCGCTCGATTTTGTTAAAAAAGCATAAATTTCGCGCGAAAATTTCCACCGCACTCTTGACATTCGCAAGAGAATAGAGTACAATAATATAAGGAAACAAAAAAAGCAAGGAGTATCTTATGGCTTATAAAACAAGAGATTGGCGCAATTCCATGCGCGTAACGCTGGACTACAACAATATGACGGAAAAATTCCTTGGCAAACAAGGTTTTACCGATCGCGAGCTTTCTTCTTACAACGCGAAAGCGAGTGCCGCGTTTAAGTACGTAAAAGAAAACCGCGGTAAAGACGAATTGTATATGGGTTGGACGGAGCTTCCCTACAACCAAAAAGAAATCGTCGACGATATTCTTAAAACTGCGCGCGACGTGAGAAAGAAATTCCAATACTTCGTCGTACTCGGTATCGGCGGCAGCGCGCTCGGCCCTATCATGGCGTTTAATGCGCTTTGCCATTTGCATTACAATGACTTGCCCAAATCCAAGAGAAAAGGCCCGAAATTCTACGTAGAAGACAACGTAGACCCCGTAAGAATGCGGGATTTGCTCGACGTAATCGAACCCGAAAAGACCTGCTTTAACGTCATTTCTAAATCGGGCGCGACGAGCGAAACGATGACGCAATACTTAATCATTCTCGACCTTTTGACGAAAGCGGGCGTGAACGTAAAGGACAACGTTATTTTTACGACGGACGCAAACCGCGGTAACTTGAAAAAGATTTCCGACGAATGCGGCGGTATTAAGAGCTACGTACTGCCCGACGGCGTTGGCGGCAGATTCTCCCAGCTTTGCCCCGTTGGCTTGCTCCCCGCGGCTGTGCTCGGTATCGATATCGTAGGACTTTTGGCGGGCGCGGCGTATATGGACGGCGTTTGCAACAAACCCGCTATGCGCAAAAACCCCGCGTTGATGTCGGCTGTCCTCCAAGTGGCGGCAATGGAGCAGGGCAAAAATATCGGGGTTATGATGCCCTATTCGGATAACTTGAAATTCCTCGCCGATTGGTATTGCCAGCTTTGGGCGGAATCGCTCGGCAAAAACGTTACCCTTGACGGCAAACCTTGCAACGTTGGTCAAACGCCCGTAAAATCACTCGGCGTAACCGACCAACACTCGCAAGTGCAGCTTTATACGGAAGGCCCTTACGATAAAGTAGTCACTTTCCTTTCCCTCAAAAAATACGGTTGCGAAATGCCTATCCCTCACGGCTGCGAAAATATTCCCGACGTAGCGTTCTTGGGCGGGCACACGATGGAAGAACTCATTCAAGCGGAAAACGCGGCGACAGCGTACGCGCTCACCAAAGCAGGCAGAATGAACTACACCCTTTGGATTCCCGAGCTCAACGCGTTCACCCTCGGTCAACTCTTGTTCTTGTTTGAATTGCAAACGGCGTATGCAGGCGCAATGTTGAATATCGATACCTTCAATCAGCCTGGCGTAGAAGAAGGCAAAAAAGCGACTTTCGCGCTTCTTGGCAAAGCGGGCTATGCGGAAAAGAAAAAGGAACTCGATTCCCTTCCCGCAAAAGACGAAAACTGCATTATTTAATCTATTGTAGAAAAAACGAAAGACCCGCCCAAAGCGTTTCGCTTTGGGCGGTTTTTTTATTTCCCGCGTATAAGTCAAGCCGACTTTGTCAATACTTTCCTTACGAAAACAAGAAGAACGGAACGCTGCTTCCTTACATATAATGTAGTAAGGAGTTTGTTTTGTTTTTCCAAAAGAGGTAAGGTATGCTGAACGTAAAACGCGGTGAACTGTATTACGCCGATCTTTCCCCTGTCGTGGGGAGTGAACAAGGGGGAATTCGCCCCATTTTAATTGTACAAAACGACGTTGGGAATAAGTATTCCCCCACCATCATTGCCGCCGCGGTCACGAGCAAAATCAATAAAGCAAAACTGCCCACGCACATCGAAATTCCGTCCGCGTACGGGCTCGCGAAAGACAGCGTAATCCTACTCGAACAAATCCGTACGCTTGATAAACGCCGTCTAAAAGAACGAATCGGCGAACTCCCGCCCTCCACTATGCTGAAAGTAAACCGAGCCATTTTAATCAGTTTAGGCTTTCCTGTAAATCAATAAATCGCATATTTATTCTTAAAACTCCAAAAACAGTCAATTTTTTCCTTTACGGATTCCGTATAATGAAAAAAACTGTTTTTGGAGGTTTTTTATGCGCGTAAGAAAACAACTCGATTTTTTTCGTTTGTTTTTATATATCCTCTTTGGACTTTGCTCTTTATTTCTACGGCACGTCGGGGATCATGACGAGCCGTTCTCCCTTGCTCTTGCCTACGGAATAGCAAGCGCAGGTCTTTCCCCGCTTACCGCGGCAATTTTATACGTGTTTCCTTACGTAATTCTACCGTTCAACACGTACCTGCCCACCCTCTTGCTTGTATTTTGGCAAGGTTTTTTGCTATGGCTCGGCTTTTTGATACAAAGCAAACTTCCCGTCGAAAAACCGAAACGGACGGGCTTTTTTACGCAATTTACGCTTGCCGTTTCATTGAGTCTTTACGTCGGCTTCGGCGCGAGCCCAAATTATGCGTTCCCCTTTTCCCCTGAACGCGAGCCCGCTCCTTACATAGAAAAAACCGTCGTTGCCGCCGCTACTTTCCTACTTTCCGCCGTCTTTTCCGTCGCGCTTAAAGCTTTACTCAAAAAATCCTTGCGATGCAGGCTCCGCCCCGACGAACTTTTATTTAGCGCGTTGCTTTTTATTCTTGTAGGACTTGGTTTATACCGTTTTTTAGGTTTCAACGCGTACATGCGCGTCGCAATTTTCCTTTTACTCTTATTTGCACACGTTACGAAAGACGCCACCGCGCTCCTTTGCGCGTTCGTTTTATCCGTTCCGCCTTTTATCGCTGGAAACCCCGTCACCGAAAAATTTTTCCTAATCGGGGTGTTCGTCGTCCTATTTTCTAAAGCAGGCAGGGCGGCGATTGCTTGCGCAGCACTCACCGCATTTTTTCTCTATGGCTACTTTGACGGGTTGTACGCCTACCCCTCCTCTATGCTTGTCGGCACACTTTTATCCGTATTGATTCCCACTCTGCTTTTTATTCTTTTACCTGTTCCTTTAACGCGCGCTTTGGAAAACAAACTGATTTTTTACCGTGAAAAACATCTTTCACGGGTCGCTATCAACCGAAATCGTGCTTCCGTTGGGGAAAAACTCTTTGAAATCTCCGCTGTGTTCAAAGAAATCGAATGTACTTTTTCCGCGCTTGGCGATACTACCGCGGAAGACGGCGCGCGTGCACACATTCGCGCGCAAGTTGTTGCTGAAGCCTGTAAGAATTGTCCTTCCTATCCCAACTGTCAAAAGCAAAACGCCGTAGCCGATTTGGACAAGCTTATTGAAGTAGGCTGCTTGAAAGGAAAAACGAATTTGATTGACATACCCAGCTCGTTAGCGAATATTTGCGTGAATCAAAGCGGAATCCTCTACGCCGTGAATCGGCACATCGGCGACTATCGAAAATACCTAACCGAAACGGAAAACGCCGCTTGTGGCAGGGCGCTTCTTGCCAAACAGGCACAAGGTATTAGCGAAATTTTAAAAACGCTCGCTTTGGAACAAAGCGAGCCGCTTAAAATTTATTCGGAGAAAGAACGGCTTCTCAATATTGCCCTGCTTTCGGCAGGAATTATTTGTTCGGAAGTGCTTATTTACGGAGACGAAGAAAGTTTCACACTATCTCTCGTCACGTTTGGAAAGGCGGACGTTAAAAAGATCGCGCAGCTTGCCACACAGCTTTTCGGTGTGGAAATGATTATTTCCGAAAGAATCGCGCTAAACGACGATAAATTTTGTTGTATTTTGCGCAAAAAGCCTGTTTTTGACGCGGCTTTTGGAATTACAAGCGTAAAAAAAAGCGGCTCTTCGGCAAGCGGGGATACTCATTCCGTCATCAAAATCGACGAGCGAAAATTTATGGTGGCGCTTGCGGACGGCATGGGAAGCGGCGAATATGCGAAACGGGTTTCCGAAAACACCGTTTCTCTTTTAGAAAGCTTTTACCGTGCAAAAATGCCTTCCGAGCTTATCCTTTCCACCGTCAATAAACTACTCACTTTTAATAAAGAAGAACGCTTTGCATGCGTCGACCTTGCCATCGTCGATCTTGACAACGGCAACGCGGATATTGTAAAAATCGGCTCTCCTCTCGGCTTTATTTTGTCGGGAAACACTGTGAAAGTGCTTGAAAGCGCTTCTTTGCCGCTCGGTATTTTAGAATCCTTACGCCCCGACACCAATTCCTACGTCCTTTTAGAAAACGACGTGCTGCTCTTTTTAAGCGACGGTGTGGTGGAGGCGTTTGGCTCGGCAACCGATTTATACGAAAATTTACGTTCCCTTCCTATCGGGAATCCGCAACAACTCACCGACGGACTTCTTCAAGCCGCCCTTCGCAGACAAAACGGCGTGGCGAAAGACGATATGACCGCCGTCGCCGTACGCCTTTTCCGCAACCGCGCCGCTTGATTTTGAAAAAAAACACGCTCGTTTTTTAACGAGCGTGTTCTTAATAGTTTTTAGAAATTATTCTTCCGTCTTTTCTTCTGCGGATGCTTCTTCAACGGGTGCTTCTTCTACAGGAGCTTCGTCTACGGGAGCTTCTTCCGCTTGCGCTTGTTTCGCAGCTTCAGCGAGCGCGCGCTTTTCAGCCGCTTTCGCCATTCTTGCGTCTTTACGAGCTTGCGCTTTCATTTCTTTCGTGATAACGCGCGTAGCTTCGATTTGCGCTCTCATTTCTTGAGGTGTAGGAGGAACGAATGCCGCGCCTTCTGCGTTTTCTTCGATTACTTCGTAGTTTTCGTCTCTTTCAAGCAAGGACGCTTCCGTTTCGCCGTCGAAAAGGTGAATGTGGTTCGCGTCGAATGCGAGCTCAATAATTTCTTTCAACGCAACGTCCGCACGGCTAGAAATCTTTGCGATCATTTGCGTGGAGCTATCGATGATCGAGCTTTCTTTATCTTCGTGGTCAAGTTCGCAGTAGATTTGCGTTTCAGCACCGAGTTTTTCGATAACTTCGATACGTGCGCTTACAACCGTTTCAGGAGAAGCCGCGATGAACATTTGATCTTGGTGAATATCTTCGGGACGAACGCCGAGCGTTACGGTCTTACCCGTATCAAGGTATTCGTTTACGTTCTTAACTCTCGAAGCAACGTGTTCAGGAAGAAGGATCTTGTTATTACCCGTGAAGCTAACGTAGATTTTACCGTTTTCGCCGGAAACAAGGGTCGATTCCTTGAAGAAGTTCATTTGAGGCGTACCGATGAAGCTTGCAACGAAAAGGTTGATGGGATAATCGTACAAGTTTTGAGGTGTATCAACTTGTTGCATGAAACCGTCTTTCATAACAACGATTCTCGTACCCATCGTCATAGCTTCGATTTGGTCGTGCGTAACGTAGATGAACGTCGTAGCAAGACGGGAGTGAAGCTTGGAGATTTCCGTTCTCATCGAAGCACGAAGCTTTGCGTCCAAGTTGGACAAAGGTTCGTCAAGAAGGAATACTTTGGGTTCACGAACAATCGTACGACCGAGCGCAACACGTTGTCTTTGACCGCCGGAAAGCGCCTTCGGCTTTCTGGAAAGGTAATCGGTGATACCAAGAATTTCAGCCGCCGCTTTAACCTTTTGGTCGATGATTTCCTTGGGTACTTTACGAAGTTTCAAACCGAACGCCATGTTGTCATAAACGGACATGTGGGGATAGAGCGCGTAGTTTTGGAATACCATCGCGATGTCTCTGTCTTTGGGCACAACGTCGTTTACGAGCTTGCCGTCGATGTAAAGTTCACCGCCCGAGATTTCTTCCAAACCTGCGATCATACGAAGCGTCGTAGACTTACCGCAACCGGAAGGACCTACCAATACGATGAATTCCTTGTCTCTGATGTTCAGAGTGAAGTTGAACACTGCTTGTACACCAGAAGGGTATACTTTGTCAATGCCTTTAAGTTCAAGTCCTGCCATAATCTTTTTCCTCCAAATGGATTATCATTTTTTTCATTATTATTATTTTACTATATTTTACTAAAATTTACAATAGACAAAATTAACAAACTTGGCTTTTCGCTATTGTCTACTTTGTACAACGGTGCGCCACCGCGGACAAATTTTAGCGTCTTATCGCACTTTTATACGTTAGAGCGCGTTGCTTTGGGCGAAGTCTACTAAACGGGGCAGGCTCAGCCAACTTTAAGGCAACGTTTTGCCCGTTGCCATATACAGTTCGTACCAATCCTTATGCGAAAGATTGATTTCCCCTGCCTTACAGATATCGCGCATGCGCTCAGGCGTTGTCGTGCCTGTGATAACCTGTCCAAAAGCAGGGTGGCGCAAAATCCAAGCGAACGCGATTGCCGTCGGCGTACATTCGTATTTTTCCGCCATTTCATTCAATACCGCGTTCAGCTTCGGGAATTTTTCATTGCCGATAAACGTACCCTCAAAGAAACCGTATTGCAAGGGTGACCAAGCTTGCAAGGGAATCTTTTTCGCGCGGCAATATTCAAGTGCGTCCCCAGCTCTCGTCACCGATTCGTCCTTTGTCATATTCACGTTGAAGCCTGCGTCCACGGGCAACGTATGCCCAAGTGAAAACTGCATTTGGTTCGCTACCACTTCAATCCCCGACGAGCGGAAAAGCGCGATTTGTTGCGCGGAAAAATTGCTCACGCCGAACGCGCGCACCTTGCCGTCCTCCGAAAGTCTTTCAAAAGCTTCCGCTACTTCGTACGGGTCTACAAGCGTATCGGGACGGTGCAACAAAAGCACGTCGATATATTCCGTATTCAAACGTTTCAAACTCCCCTCAACGGACGAAAGAATATAGTCTTTGGAAAAATCAAAACGCGCAATTTTCCCTATATTGTCCTTGCGGATACCGCATTTCGTTTGCAAAATGTAATCCTTGCGGGGCACGCCCAAGTCGCGAATCGCCACGCCGAACACTTTTTCGCAGTCCCCGCCGCCGTAAACGTCGGCAAGGTCGAACATATTCACCCCCGTACGCATCGCCTCTACCATTACTTTTTCCGTTTGCGCCAAGGGCTTGTCCGCAATGCGCATACAGCCCATCACGATAGACGAGGCGTGTATGCCGTGTAAATTACAATATTTCATAGTCGTTTCCTCCTACTTTTACTCTTTGAAAGGGGCGTAATACTCTGCTCCCTGCTCGGTTTTTACCCTACCTTGCATATAGTCGATAAGTCCTGAAACGAACCCATCGATTTCCGACTTTTTTACCGCGACCAAGAATTCCACTTTCTCACCGTAATCGGTCGAAAGAAGGGAGCAGGGATGCGTTGAAAGGTATTTTTGCACGCTGTCGATACCCGTATAATCCACTTCGATTTTGTACTCGACGCACACTTCCAAAACGCGGATATCCGCGCCGTCCAAGTTCTCGGAAGCGGACGAAGAATAGGCGCGCACCAAACCGCCCGCGCCAAGCTTAATCCCGCCAAAATACCGCACGACTGCAACCGCCGTTTCGAAAAGTTTCTTTGCCTTTAAAACCTCTAAAATGGGGACTCCCGCCGTGCCTTGCGGTTCTCCGTCGTCGGAAAAACGCTGTAAATTGCCAAGTTTATCCGCAATAAACGCGTAGCAAACGTGCGTCGCTAGGGAGTGTTTGGAACGGATTTCCGCGATAAACGCGCGCGCTTCCTCTTCGCTTTCCACGTGCACGGAAAACGTCAAAAAACGGGAACGCTCTATAATTTTTTCGCTTTCGTGACGGTCGAATACCGTCCGCACCGATTTTTCCATTCTCTCCACTCCAAACCCATTTTTCTAAGTCGGTAGTCTATCAAAAAAGGACGGTATAATCCCGTCCTTTGTCTTATTTAATCACGATTTTTAAGTGTACTTTCTTGCCTTTATGCAAAACGAATTCCTTAGACGGCACGGGCATATTCGGGTCGGAAACCTTCGTTTCGTCCACGGAAACGCCGCCCTGCTCAATCAAACGTCTTGCTTCGCCTTTCGATTTCGCAACGCCGGCCGCAACCATAACGTCCACGACTGTCGAAACGTCCGATACTTCTTTCGTCAAAAGTTCCGCGTCACCTCCGCCAAACGCCGCTTTTGCTTGGCTTTGCGCAAGAGCTGCCTTCTCTTCCCCGTGTACTTCCTTTGTAAGCTCGTATGCAAGCACTTCTTTCGCCTTATTGATACGTTCGTCGCGGTGCGCGCAAAGCTCTTCGATTTGTTCGAGCGGCAAATAGGTGAGAAGCTTCATACACTTTTCCACGTCTTCGTCGTTGATATTGCGCCAATATTGATAGAATTCATAGGGCGTCGTCTTATTTTCGTCAAGCCAAACCGCGCCTTTTGCCGTCTTACCCATTTTCTTCCCGTCAGAGGTCGTAAGCAAGGTAAAGGTCATCGCGTATGCGGGTTTTTGTTCCTTAACGCGAATCAAGTTTTCGCCGGCGAGCATATTGCTCCATTGATCGTCGCCGCCAAGTTCCAACTGGCAGCCGTATTTCTTGTAAAGCACCAAGAAATCGTAGCCTTGCATCAACATATAGTTAAATTCCAAAAAGGAAAGGCCGCGTTCCAAACGCTGCTTAAAGCATTCCGCCGAAAGCATTCTGTTTACGGAGAAATGCGTACCGATGTCCCGCAAGAAATCGATGTAGTTCAAATTCATAAGCCAATCGGCATTATCCACTACGATCGCCGCGTTTTCCCCCTCAAAAGAAACAAAACGGGACATTTGCTTTTTGAAACATTCCACGTTATGGCGAATCGTTTCTTTCGTCATCATGGAACGCATATCCGTTCTGCCGGACGGGTCGCCGACCATCGCCGTACCGCCGCCAATTAAAATGATGGGTCTATGCCCCGCCTGTTGCATGTGGTGCATCGCAATCAACTGCATAAAGTGCCCTACGTGCAACGAATCCGCCGTGGGGTCGAAACCGATATAGAAAGTAACGCTTTCCTTGCCAAGTTTTTCGTAAAGCTCGTCCTCGTAAACCACTTGCTTTACAAATCCCCTCGCTTTAAGCGTATCCATTACGTTTGCCATAAGTAAATCTCCTAAAAACTTGAAATTTCACTACTAACTTTACACTTTTTCGTCAAAATTGTCAAGCGTTTGCGCACTCTTTCTTTTGTTCTATGAACAAACCGAGCTTTTTCCCCACTTTTTTTGCGGATAACTTGACGAACGTATGCCGTTTATGTTACAATACTCCTATGAAATTTCAAGTGATTCTCGATATTTTACTCGAACTTTTATCCAAGCGCAGGGTAACTGCAAATTATCTCGCCGAAAAGCACGGCGTTTCTCCGCGTACCGTTTACCGCTACGTGGAAGTGCTTTCCACCGCTGTACCCGTCCGCATCAAACGCGGTCGCGACGGGGGGATTTGCTTGCCCGATTCCTACAAACTGCCCGTCAATTTTCTAACCGACGAAGAACTCTCTGCGGCGCTTGAAGCCCTTTCCAGCGCCTATGAAAAAAGTGCGGAAGCGCGGTTTTTATTCGCAATCCGCAAGCTTTCCGCCGAAGAAAAAAACACTCAAAAAACGGAGTTTCTCGTAGGCGAAACGGGGAATTTCTTTATTGACACGAAAGAAACGAAACGGCATTTTGAGAAACTGCAAATTCTAAAAGAAGCTTTGCAAGAAAAAACGGTCGTGGAAATCGATTGCGCAAAGGGCTTTTTACGAATCGAACCGCACGCGCTCATTTTAAAAGAAACCGTTTGGCTCGTTTACGCTTTTTCTCACGCAGAAAGAAGCTTCCAACTTTTCCCGCTCTCCCAAATTTCGTCCGTGAGCAAAACGGAAGAAGTCTTTCGTCCAAGAGAGTTCCAAAAAACAGATATTTTGTGCTAGTTGTATTAAAAACAGACCACCGTGTACGCGTTGAAAAATCGGACACGGTGTTTTTTTCGCGCTTTTAAGCATATTCCAACCACTTCCCGTCTATAATATAGAGAAAACTATTTAAGGAGAAACGTGTGAAGAAAATTCTCTTTACGGGCGGCGGAAGCGCAGGGCACGTCATTCCCAACATCGCGCTTATCAACGATTTACGAGCAAAAGGCAGCGCGGACGTATGTTATATGGGGAGCGGCGGCATTGAAAAGTCCATTGTCACCGCGCAAAAAATCCCCTATTTTGAGATTACTTGCCCCAAACTCGTGCGCGGGTTCACTTTTCGCGCCTTAAAAAATAATTTGCGTATACCCTTTGCTTTCCGACGCGCCGTTAAGGAAGCGGAAAAAGGTTTAAAGACGTTTCAACCAAACGCCGTATTTTCTAAAGGCGGTTACGTTGCGCTGCCCGTTGTATTTGCTGCGCGAAAACTCGGAATTCCTTGCTTCGCGCACGAAAGCGATTTTTCTATCGGGCTTGCCAACAAACTCTCGGCAAAAAAATGTGAATGTGTGTTTACCTCTTTCCCTGAAACGGCAACGGCACTTAAAAACGGCGTATACAGCGGCGCGCCTTTAAAAAGGGAATTATTCGGGGTTTCATCTTTACAAGCAAAAAGAAAATTCGGCGTACCGCAAGAAATGAAAACAGTGCTCGTTTTTGGCGGCGGGAGCGGCAGCGAAGCGATCAATGCCGCCCTGCGCTCTCAGCTATCCAGCCTTACCAGACGCTATTTTATTTTGCATGTTTGCGGCAAGGGCAACGTCATCCACACGACCTATAAAAACTATCGTCAAGAAGAATTCATCACGGACATGGGTGGGGCTTATGCTTGCGCGGACTTAATTGTTTCGCGTGCGGGGGCAGGCGCAGTGTTTGAAATACTCGCTTTGAAAAAGCCCGCTATTTTAATTCCTTTGGAAAACGCAAGCCGCGGTGATCAAAAGGAAAACGCCGCCTATTTTGAAAAGCAAGGTTTGTGCCGAGTCCTCCCTCAACCCAAACTTTCTCAGCTCGATGGGGAAATCGCATCGGCGTTTTTAGATTCTAAACTGCAAAACACATTAAAAGAGAGCAACTTTAGAATGGGAAACGACGTCATTATACGCCGACTTTTGCAAGCACTAAAAAAATGAGTCATGCCAAAACCTACGCGCTGCCGCGCTATAAAAATAAAAAACGCGGAAAGAAGCGAATCGGAAAACGGATTTTACTCCTTTTTCTCACCATACTTCTTCTCGCGCTTTTTCTTTTTTTCTATTTCCAACGCAACGTCACGCGGGTGCTGATTGCCATCAGCGAAGCAACCATGCGCGCTTCTACGACGATTGCCGTCAATGACGCTGTTTATTATACCCTAAGCGATGAAATGCGCTATGAGGACCTTGTCACGATTACGCGCGACGAAAAAGGCGAAATCACGGCGGTTGCCGCCAATCCTTTAAAAATCAATAAAATCGCGCGCGATACGGCGTCCATTTCCCAGTCCAACTTAAAAAATTTGAGCCTTAACGGTATCCCCGTACCGCTTGGCGCGCTTACGGGGATCGAAGCGTTTGCAGGGCTTGGTCCGAGCATTAATTTTCGCATCATTCCCGTCAGCAGCGTATCTTGCGGGTTCTCGTCCACTTTCGAAAGCGTGGGCATTAACCAAACCAAGCACTCTATTTACTTAAACGTGATTGCGGATATTAGTATCGTGATGCCGTCTAAGACAAAAAACTTCGCCGTCACCACGCAAATTCTCGTTGGCGAAAGTGTTATTGTCGGCACTGTACCCGATACTTATTTGCAATCGGATATTTTCGGGAATAAAACGGCACTCGCGCCTTAAAGTTCACTTTCAACGCGTACCTGCCCCCCTGTTTAAAGAAAAAGCTCCGCGTTTCGCGGAGCTGTTTTTAATTCTTTTTACTTTTCGATTTGAAGATGAGTGCCATGATAAAAGAAAAAATGACCGCCGCGGAAATCCCCGCACTTGCTGCGGACAACGCGCCCGTCACCGCACCGAAGAAACCCTTTTGCGCGCCTTTGATTGCACCGTTTGCCAGTAGGTAACCAAATCCAGAAATAGGTACGGTCGCCCCTGCGCCGCCAAAATCCACAAGGTATTGATATAATCCAAGTCCTTGCAAAACCACGCCCGACAACATAAATAAAACGAGGATTTTGCCCGCCGTTAGGTCGGTGTAATTGATGACAACTTGCGCGATCATGCAAATCAAGCCGCCAACGGCAAACGCCTTTACAAAACTCCATAAAATCGTTATATACGGTTCAAACATTCTTTTCTCCTATACGTTTTCAATCGCGACCGCATGCGAAATACAGGGAATGCTCTCCCCTTGCCCGCTCGATACCGTAGACAAAAGCGCCCCTGTCGCAACGAAAAGCACGCGATTAATCTCACCCTTTTTGAGTTTATCCATGATATAAGAATTGAAAACGACCGCGCTACAACCTGCGCCACTGCCGCCTTGGAATTCGTCCTCAATTACGTTATAGATAATTTCTCCGCAATCGACATGATTAGGCTGTATTTCCACCCCTTTTTCCCACGTCAAATCTTTCAAAATTCTACTTCCTAAAGCGCCCAAGTCCCCTGTCACAATTAGATCGTAATAATCAGCGCTTTTGCCCGTATCTTTCAGGTGCTCAAGAATTGTTGAGCAACAACTTGGCGCCATAGCCGCACCCATATTGTTCACGTCCGTAATCCCGTAATCCACCACTTTCCCTATCGTCGCGCAAGTGATTGCGGGAGAACGCTTCCCCTCATTTCCCCCACCCGTGTACGAGATGAGCGCGCCGCCCGACCCTGTCACCGTCCATTGCGACTGCGGCGGTCGAGTGTTTCCAAGCTCTAACGGATACCGATATTGCCGCTCGGCGGACGAGAAGTGACTCCCCGTCGCCGCAATGATATTTTTATAGTATCCTGCGTTGATGAACGCGGCTGCAAGCGCCATACTCTCCGCCATTGTCGAGCACGCGCCGTACACACCGAGAAAGGGAAAATCAAAATCGCGCGCGGTAAAGGAAGCGGAAATGATTTGATTGAGCAAATCCCCCGATATAAGCAAATCCACGTCCTTTTCGGAAAGATTCGCGTTTTCCATCGTCTTGGAAACGGCGTACGAGAGCATTTTGCACTCCGCTTTTTCGTACGTACTTTCCCCAAACGTATCGTCCGTTAAGCATTTATCGACGTACTTCCCTACGATCCCAGCGCACTCTTTCGGACCCGCAATCGTGCCCGTCGCTCGAATACGCGGTTTCTTATTAAAAAAAATCGTATGCATTCTTCGCTCCTACAAAAATAAATAAATCAATCCAACAAGCGTTGCCGACAAAACGCCGTAAACGATAATCGGACCTGCGACGATAAACATTTTCGCCGCCATACCGTAAACGTATCCCTCCGTTTTAAACTCAATCGCGGGCGAAGCCACACTGTTCGAAAAACCCGTAATCGGCACAATAGACCCTGCGCCTGCATACCGACCGATTCGATCGTACACCCCAAGCCCCGTCAAAAGCGTACCCATAAAAATTAAGACAATGCTGACCGCCGCCGCTAACTCGTCCCCCTGTAAACCTACTGCCTTTTCAAAAATCTCGCGGAGAAACTGCCCGACGCAGCAAATCCCTCCGCCCACGATGAACGCACGGAAACAGTTTTTGAAATGCTGCGTCGGTGGATCAAAGGAATGCACATAAGCAATGTAATTTTTGTTATAGTTTTCCCGATTTTTACCCGTCATCTCGTACCTGCCCCCGTCTTTCACCGTTTTCTGATACAGGGAAACACGTTTCCCTCTCGTCCATATTCCGACCGTCCGTTTGATAAATTTTCACCCGTTTCATACCGTTAGTTTGAGAAAAGGAAGATTTTTTATACCAAAAAAACGCCCCCACTTGGGAGCGTTTTTTGTTTTATAAATTCGATTAGGAATAGAATTCGGATTTGGTGTCGCGCGAGAACATTTTCGCGAGCATCTTATCGCAACGCGCGCGGCAATCTTCTTCACTATCCGTATAGCAAAGCTCATACACCGCATTCGTCAAAGGCAAATCTACGCCGTACTTATCGCCGAGCTTTTTCATCGCCGCCGCCGTCGCAACACCTTCGGCAAGCTTGGCAAACTTCTCGCCCTTTACAATCATTTCACCGTAGCTTCTATTGTGGGAGAACTTGCTGAACAAAGTCGCTTCATAATCGCCCAAGTGCGCCAAACCGTAAGCGGAAAGTTCGTTGCCGCCCATCGCAGCAATCAAGCGCGCCACTTCACGAGCGCCGCGCGTCATAAGCGAGCCTTTCAACGCTTCGTAGCCGCAACCGTCTAAAACACCCGCAACGATACCCATAACGTTCTTCGCCGCCGCACCAAGCTCCGTACCGATTAAGTCTTCTCCATAATAGAAACGGATAAGCTCGCTCTTGAATTCGTTTGCAAGCTTCATCTTTAATTCCTTATTCGCGGAGTCGATAACCATACAGTTGGGAATTCCCGCCGTAAACGCTTGGATATGCCCGGGACCTACCCACACCGCAATCTTATCAGAAGAAATACCGCTTTGGGTCAAAACTTGGGAAAGTCTGCAACCGGTATCCACTTCAATACCTTTCATGCAAAGAACAAAGTTTTTTTGCGAAACGTCATATTCGGTGATACGTTTCATGAAGCCGCGCAAACCCTGCGACGAGATGGAAATGACGATAGTTTCCGCGTGCTCGATCGCTTCCTTTAAGTCACAGGTCAAATGAATACGTGAATCTAAGTCTACGTATTCGTTTTTACCCGTTTCTTTGAGCACTTTATACGAATAATCGTCTTCAGGTCCCCACGAATATACGTCATGACCGTGATTGCAAAGATACCATGCGATAAACGAGCCCCAACGCCCGCAGCCAAGTACTGAAATTTTCATAATTTTCTTCCTTTATCGTTTATTTATAATTTATTTCTTTCCACGAACGCTCGCGCCAACGTCACGTCGTCCGTATATTCGATTTCCGAACCGATCGGGATTCCGTGCGCCAATCGCGTAACCGTTACGTCCAAAGGCTTGATGAGTTTTGCCAAATACATCGCCGTCGCGTCCCCCGAAACGTCGGGATTCGTCGCTACAATAACTTCTTTTACGTTGCCGCTTTGTATACGCGCGAGCAACTCGCGGATACGAATGTCGTTCGGACCGACCCCCGAAAGCGGATCGATTACCCCGTGTAATACGTGATATACACCCTTATATTCGTGCAATTTTTCAATCGCGAGCACGTCTTTCGGCTCTTTCACTACGCAGATGACGCTTTGATCTCGAGTACGGCAAATGCCACAGGTTTCCTCTTCGGTAAAATTCCCGCAAACCTGACAGTACCGCACCTTACGCTTTACGCCCAAAATCGCGTCAGCAAACGCGCGCGCTTCGCTTTCGGGCATATCGATGATTTTATACGCGTACCGCTGCGCCGTCTTTTTCCCTACCCCGGGAAGTTTGGAAAACTCGTTGATGAGCTTTCCAATAGGCTCGATAAAAATTTCCATGCGTTAGATCATTCCCCCGAGCGCGCCCATGTCGCCGTATTTGCCCATTTTTTCTTCGTAAACCTTGTCCGCCTTCGCGTAACCGTCGTTGATAGCCGCCATAATCAAGTCCTCGAGCATTTCTACGTCCGTAGGGTCTACAATGCTTTCGTCAAGCTCGATGCCGTTGATAATTTTTTTCGCATTCATATACACAACGACCGCTTCGCCCGCCGCCGTTCCGACTACTTCCCAATCGTCGAGAAGCTCCGCCGTCTTTTCCATTTCTTCTTGCATCTTTTGCGCTTGGCGCATCAAGCTTTGCATGTTATTGTTTCCGCCTTTGAATCCTGCCATGATTTTTCTCCTAATCTATCGTTTATGCTTTTCTTATTTTACGGTTGTTACAACCTAATTCCGCCCTTATTTTATATCGACTTTCACGCCGCCGAAGGTTTCCTTTACTTCGTCTATCTTCTTTTGAAACTCGTCCGTCTTTTTCCCTTTCAAGCGTACGTCGAATCCGTCGCCTAAGCCGATTTCCGCGCAGGCTTGCGCAATCAGCGAAAGATGCTCTTCCTTTTTTAACGAACGGTAAATCGTTTCACTTTGCGTGTACAGTACGAAAACGCCGTCCTCGTACGTACTGTCAAGATCCATACAAAGCGTGAGCAAAACGCCGCTTCTCGCAATCTTTCGCATGCTTCTCAAGAACAACCCGAACGTGCTTTTCGCATCCCCAATCGGCGCGCTCTTTGCCGCCTTGACAGGCGCAGCGGGCGCGGGCGTTGGCGCGGCTGTTACTTTCTTTTCTACAGCCGCTTCTTTCACCTTTTCCCCGCCGTCGAAATACGCATAGCCACCTGTAAACGCGTCGTCGGGCGGCACGTCCGCTTCTTCGGGTACGTATCCGTCGTAAACCTCTTCTTCGGGTGCTTCCACTGAATTTTTCGCAGGTTTTTCCTGCGCTTCTTTCATAGGTTGCTTAGTCACGGATTCTTCTTTCGTCTCGACCCTGCCCCCGTCCTTTACGGCAAAAATACCTTCGTTTAAGCGTTTTTCCAATTCCGCCACGCGCCCAAGCAAGGCTTCGATGTCGTAATCCGTTTGCGGCATGCTCGCCTTCAAAATCGCCGTTTCAAACAAAATACGCGGTGACGTGGAAAAACGGAGCGAGTTTTCCACCTCCGCTAAAATTTCCATTACGCGAAGAAGTCTATGACCGTCCGTGTTTTTCGCAACGGCTACCACTTGCGCGTACGTTTCACTCGGCATTGCGAGAATATTTTGTCCGTCGCGACAGGTCTTTGCCACCGCGCACGCGTTCAAAAAATTCAACGCATCTTTCAAGAGCATACCCACGCCCTTGCCCGCCGATAAAAAGTTCTCCGTTCTTTCAAATGCTTGTCCCGAATCCCCTTTGAGCACCGCGTCACAAAGCGCCGCAATCGCCGAAAAATCCGCGTTCCCAAGCACCGCGTTTACGTCCGCGTAGGTGAGCTTTCCGCTCGTATAGGAAACGCAGGTATCCGCAATCGAGAGCATGTCGCGCACACTCCCTGCCCCTGCGCGCGCAATCGCGGAAATCGCTTCGTTGTCGTATTTCTTGCCAATTTCGTCAAAGACGTAGCGCAACCGCGCCTCCAAGTCCGCTTGGGGAATCAGTTTGAAATCAAACCGCATACAGCGCGAAAGAATGGTCGCGGGAATCTTTTGCGATTCTGTCGTCGCCAAGATAAATACCGCGTGCTTGGGCGGTTCTTCCAACGTTTTTAAAAGGGCGTTAAACGCACCGGGGGAAAGCATGTGCACTTCGTCGATGATGTACACTTTATACCGTCCCGCAACGGGGGGATATTGCACTTTTTCGCGTAAGTCGCGCATCTCGTCCACGCCGTTATTCGACGCCGCGTCGATTTCAGTAATGTCTAAGTTCGACGGGTCTTTAAGCGCCTTGCAAACGTCGCATTTTCCGCACGCCGAGCCGTCCACGGGCGAAACGCAGTTGATTGCCGTAGCAAAAATTTTCGCAATGCTCGTTTTCCCTGTCCCGCGCGGTCCGCAGAAAAGGTACGCGTGGCCGACTCTATCCGTTGCTATTTGATTTTTGAGTACCGTAACGATATGTTCTTGTCGCACGACGTCGTTTAAGCTCGTCGGACGGAACATACGGTATAACGCCAAATACGCCATATAGCTCCTTACTCTTTCCCTAATATCGTTTGTAATTTTTTCTTACTTCTTTGAATCGCGTTATCGATGCTCTTTGCCGATTTCCCCGTCGCTTCGCAAATCTCCGCGCAGGTCATACCCTCGATATACATCATTGTCACTTTAAACTCAAAATCGGACAGCGCTCGGCTCATTTTTTGTTTAAACTCTCGTTTTTCGTCGCTTAAAATGAGCTGATCTTCCACACTAAACGGTTCGCCGTGCCAAAGCCAATCGGTAAGCGCAACGTACCCGTTCAAGGGCGCATTTTTCTTGCTCGCCGCCGCGCGTACCGCGTCCAAAATTCGCCGTGAAATACAAAGTCTAGCAAAGTTTTTAAAAGAATTATGCGTCTCCTGCCGATAATCCACAATCGCGCCGTACAGCCCAATCATGCCTTCTTGCATCAAGTCCTCCGTTTCCCCGCCGACCAAGAAAAATCCGCGTGCCAAACTGCGTACGAGCCCCTTGTAACGCAGCAAAATTTGCTCCGTTGCCTGCCCGTCGCCGCATTTTGCAAGCCCGACCAATTCTTCGTCCGTTTTTCTCGATTCCGTCATAAGAGAACTTCTATCCTTTCCGCGTTTTTGATGCTTTTATTTTCGGTTGCGCACCACTTCGTACGCCGCAATCCCAAGCGCCACCGAAGCGTTGAGAGAGTTGACTTTCCCCTGCAAGGGCAAGGACAAAATCTTATCGCATTTTTCCTTGGTCAAGCGTTTCACGCCGCTATCCTCACCGCCTACGACAAGCGCGATATTCCCGTCGAATTTTTCCGCGTAAATATCTTCGCCGCCCGCCTCAAGCGCGTATACCCAATAGCCCGATTTTTGCAATTTTTCGACCGCTTGGTTTAAATTCGGTACTTTCGCCACCTTCATGTGTTCCGCCGCGCCCGCCGAGATACGGATAACGCTTTCCGTCACCGACGCGCTGCCCGACTTGGGAATCACCACGCCGTCCGCGCCCGCGCATTCCGCCACACGGATAATACTGCCGAGGTTATGCACGTCCTCGATTCCGTCGCAAAGAATCACAAAACCGCCCTTCTCGCTCTTTTTAGCCTCAATAATTTCGTCCAAATCGTAATATTCGTAATCGGTCGTGAACGCAATAACCCCTTGATGGCGTTTGGTTTCGCTTTCCTTGTCCAAGACCTGCTTGTCCACGAATTGCACGCGGATATTTTTCTTTCTCGCTTGCGCGAAAATCAAGTTAATAGAGCCTTGCGCGCCCTTTTCCAAAAGCAATTTATCAATATTTTTATCCGTTTTCAACAGCTCGATGACTGCGTTTCTTCCTTCCGTTTTCATGCTCTTTTCCTTTTTTATCAATGATGAATAGGTTTAAAAGGCTTCGGCGTTGCAATCGGCTCGAAATCCTTTTCCTCGCTCGCATTCAAAAGCTCTTTGATTCTCCCTTCGTCGCCAATCAAGTACAAATACCCAAGCACCGCCTCAAAACCCGTCGAGCGGCTGTATTCAAGATTGCTTGCGCTCTTGCTCTTAGTCGCCTTTTTTGCATTCTTGCCCCGACGGAACACGTCCGCCTCGTCTTCGGTGAAAAGAGGCAAAAGCTTTTCCAAAAATTCGCTTTGACCTTGCGCAGACACGACTTTCGACGCGACTCGTTGCAAATCGGCGGCTTTACCGCCATTCTCGACGGTCAATCGCTCGCGGACGTACAAGGAATACACTGCGTCACCCAAAAACGCCAAGGTGACAGGGCTAATTTGCCGCGCTTCAGTTTTCGTCAAAGGCACACTTTTTGTAAGCACTTTTCTCTCTCCGTTCGCATAGTCGGCACGAATGCGCCGATTTTTCTTTTCTAGTATACCATATTAAAACGCAAATTTCAAGTAATTCGAGAGATTTTTTTTACACCTTTTCACAAAGTGAAAAAGAGGGCGCGGACGTTTCCGTCAAAAACGACGTCACGCCCGACGAAATCGCACCCACCAATTTCCTTTTCCATACTTTATCGCAAAGCAACTTTTCATCTTCGGCATTGGATAAAAAACCGCATTCCACAATCACCGACGGCGCTTCCGTACAGTTGAGCAAAAAATAATCCCCCGTCATTGCGGTCCTCGGCTTTGCATTCTCCTGCTCATAGAGCTCGTTAAGCCGTTCTTGGATCGCATTCCCTAAACATTCCCCTTGCGCGTGCTCCGCTCGATAAAAAACCTGCCCGCCGCGGTATTTTTGCGCGGGATAATAGTTTTGATGAATGGAAATGACAAGGACAGGGTCGCATTCATCGATAATTTCCTTGCGTTTTTGCATATCCCGTTTTTTAAAGCCTTTCGTTGCAGCGCCGTATAATCCCGCGTCCGTTTTCCGCGTCAATGCCACGTCGAAGCCCATATCGGTAAGTTCGTCTTTCAATAGGTATGCAATCTCCAAATTCAAATCGCTTTCCTTAACGCCCGTACGCTTTCCGACCACTCCGCCGTCTACGCCGCCGTGCCCCGCGTCAATAACAATCCGCATATTCCCGTCTTGAAAATCCGCCACCGCAATCGGCGCGCGTAAAGCTTTAATACAAAGCCCCACCGCCGCAATAAACGCCGTAATCACCGCCGTTACACACATACAAAATGATTTTCTCATACCTATTCGTATGCGAGCGCGCGTTTTCTTATGCTTACGCGCCCTTTTCTTTTTTAGAAAAAGTTTACTCAACGCATACTTGCCCATATGAAAAACCAAACACGCCCGTTTTTACAACGGGCGTTTTTGGTTTCAATTTTCCTTTTCCGTATCGCGAACTGAAAGCGATTCTAACGTTATTTCGTCCGCCTCTTTGATCCATTCTTCATAAAATTCCGCGATATGCCCCGTCACGATCCGTCCCACGCCGGCACTAACGAGCTTTTTATAATTTGCAAGCGTTTCCACGCCCACGACTTCCAATTTTACTCCTCCCGAAAGCTCCGTTTTTATCCGCTCGCAGCCCTGAAAATAGGGAATACTAAAATAGTCTACGCCCACTTCCGAGCATATCCGCGCAAGTCTAGAAAGATTCGCCGTCGAGCCTCCGCAAACGGAAACTTTCAAAATCGACTTTTTCGCCAAACGCCGAATACGGCGTATTTCCCTGCGCATTTCCGCATAACGACAAGCGTTGACATAGGACGGAGCAAGTTTGACGGTCAACTGCCGCGCTTTTAAGCGCAACGCAAGTTTCGCTTCGCACGCTTTGACCTTGGACAAGGTTTCCCCGTTCCCCCCGATAATGCAGTCCGCCGAAACACCCCTTTCCGCAAATTTGGCACTGTTTTTTTCAAGCTGCAACGGAGTCACACGAAGTGCGGAAACGCGCAAACGCAACGCTTGCGCCATCGCGCGGTGCACGTCCTCTTTCTCGTCCAAAATACACACCGCGCGAGAGATTCCCTCCATAATCGACGACACCTTTTTTTGCTTTTTATACGCGCAGTATTCCAACGCCTCACGACTCGATATCGTCAGCGCGTCGTTTTCCTTTTGCAACCTCGTTTGCAAATCTATGCTATTTTCCGCAGTTTTTTGTCTTGCAAGTAAGTCCAAATTGTCCATAACGCTTTTTTGTGAATTTTCCATGTCTTGATTATGCGACAAATCTTCCTCCGCTATTCCATAAATATCCAATTTATGACAATAGAAATCCTGTATACTCAAACCATGCGGTATCATTCTAATCTTTTAGCCTATAGCGGTATAATCGGCGGGCTTCTAATTTTTCTATTATTTCTTTTTTGTTTCGTATGCGTACACGTTGCCAAGTACGCAAAGCTCGGCTGGCAAACTCAGCGCAAAAAGCCGCCCGAAAAAAAGCAGCCTGACCCTACACCGCCAAAACAAGAAAAGCCCGCCGTCGCGAGCGAGCCCATTTATTACATCGTAGAAAGAAAAAAAGCGCGCGCAAAGCACCGTTACAGCGAGCCTAGAGAAATTCGTTTTAAATAGCCTAATTTAATTGGGGGCGTGTACGCGTTCGACGCGTACACGCCCCCATTCCTTTTACTTCGTTTCCGTTTTCCCTGAAACCAGTTCTCCCGTTTTATCGTCGTATCTTTCGATGTTTTCACCGTCCATCCAAAGCCGTTCCAAATGATAAAAAAGACGGGTCTCGTCGTTGAAGATATGCACGATGACGTCGCCGTAATCCACAACCGCCCAACGTCCGTCGCGCACGCCCTCCGTACGGGTAGGCACTACGCCTAAGTTCTTTTCCACGAGTTCTTCCACTCTCTCGCCCATCGCGCGAATTTGCGGCGCATTGCTTCCGCTCGCGATAACGAAATAATCGCAAAGATCCGTTTTCTCGCGTACGTACAAAGCAACAATATCCTTGCCCAGTTTATCCGACAACGCGTTGCAAACTTCCAATACCAATTTCTTACTCGTAATTTCCATAAAATCCTCTCCAAGATTATTTTTTTCGATAAAATTCATACGCCTGCTTGGTCAACGGATAGATTTCTCCGCCCTTTTTCTCCAAAAACAATAGCGTCTCCAAAAGCGCACGTTCTAAGCACTCGTCCAAGCCCTTTACAAAAAACAGTTCGCGTAAAATATCTACCACGTCATACTGCCTTTCTTCTTCAAGCATATCCGCCAAAAAAATCAATTTTTCGAGCGCGCTCATATTCGGTCGCCCGCTTGTATGATAACGTATTGCGTTCAAAACATTCTCGTCTTGCACGTGAAACGAATGCTCCGCCACGTACGCGCCTTGAAATTGATGCAAAACTTCTTTTGGAATTTCTCCCCACTCTAAAGGTGGTTCGAATCCACCTAATTCCTTTGCCGTCGGCTCTAAATTTTTCGCGCAATCGTGGAAAAGCGCCGCCACAATCGCCTTATCTTCGAGAATTCCAAACCGCCGCGCGTTCTTCGCCGCAAACTGTGCCACGCGTACGCTATGCGCGCGTCTACTTTCTTTTTCTAAGCCAAGCGCTTGGCGTGCAAACGGAATTTCATACAAACCGTTTCTTTCGATATATTCCGTGACCTTTTCGGGTAAAAATGCACTTAAATCCATACCTGCCCCCGCCAAAACGCGGATTTTTGTGGAGGAAACGTCTTTGCCATTGTAGCGGATAACAGCAAAATTTTTTCCAAATCTCTCAAAAAATTTTATTTGCTCGGCCTCTATCCACTCGTCCTTTTCATTTCTCGCGCAAACCGCAAGAGTCGCGTTTTGAAGAATATCTTCGGGATTTTTCCAAGTCGGAAAATTGCGGAGCATATCCGTTCCTACGAGCAAAAAAATCTCGTCGCCACGAAAGCGGTCTTTAAAATATCGACAGGTGAGATAGGTATAGCTCGTGCCTTTTTGCGCAATTTCGTAATCGCTCACCTCCACGCCGTCTATCCCTTCGAACGCCAAGCTGCACATACGCAAACGATTCGCGTCGGGCGTGAGTCTTTTCCCTTGCTTGTGCGGGGGCTGAAAAGCTGGCATAACGAGAAGTTTGTCTAAACCCAAGCTCCTCATTCCCTCTCTCACTAAATTGACGTGCTCGTTGTGCACGGGATCGAACGATCCGCCAAAGATGCCTATTTTCATACCCTTTTTACCCTGATTTTTTCTTCATTATACTATATATTAAGCGGTTTTTCAAGTTTTTTAAAGAAAAAAAACACCCTTTTCGTTTAAGATTTATTTTTTCCGTCAAAAATGCTACTATGAAAAAAATCGCTTTTATCTCCGACGTATTCTTTTCCTTTTTTGTCGGCTCGCTATTCACACTTTGTTTCTTCCGTTTTTTACGGCTGACTTTTTGGCTTTCCGTGTTTCTTTCCGCTTTTTGCGGTGGGCTGACCGCCTTTTCCGCATGGGCAATTTTAAGCTCTAAGCGCAATCGGCTGTTTTTAAAAAAGTCGGACGAGGCGGAAAAAGAAAAACTCCTTTTTCATCTTGCCCTACTTTCCGACAAGGAAAAAACGGATTTCTTCCAAAACGTTCTCTCCAAGACCAACCCCACCCAGCGCGTAGGGCATTTACGCCTATCCAGCCCCACGGAATTTTTCTTTTTGCATTTTAAACTCTCGTCCGTCACGCCCGACGACGTAGCAAACTACGCGCGCTTGAAAACCGCAAAGCAAAAAATCTTACTTTGTTCAACCATACCTGACGAAGTACTCCCACTTTGCGAAAGACTGCATATCGACGTCCGATCGGGAACTCGCGTCTACGATTTCCTTAAAACGGAAAACGCGCTCCCTGAAAATTATCTAGGCGAAGAAGATCCGTCCACCCGTCACAAACACCGTTTTCGGCTTTGCTTCTCCAAAAACAACGCCAAACGATTTCTTCTTTGCGGGGGACTTATCCTGCTTTCGTCTTTCCTAACGCCCTTTCCTTTTTATTATATCGTCTTTGGCGCAATTCTACTCTTTACCGCCGTTTTTGTGCGGATTTTTGGACGGCAATAGTCTTAAACGGACAAAAATGCCCCACCCAGGTACGAGATGACGTCCGTTGCAGTCAATGAATATTCCCCTTTTTCAGCCGTGCCAAGCACCGCCGCTTTCCCAACGAGAAAAGCGGCGCAAACACCACCGTCGAATACGTCCGCTCCGCTCGCGCAAAGACCCGCAATCACCCCCGACAACACGTCGCCGCTGCCGCCTTTGGCAAGACCTGCATTTCCCGCCGTCACCAAAACGGTCTTTTCGCCGTCCGTCACAATCGAGGACGCGCCTTTCAAAAGGATTACCGAGCGAGTTTTATTCGCAAATTCGACCGACGAAGACAAACTCGCTTGCAGGATTTTTTCCATAGGCAAACCCGACAATCTTGAAAATTCTTTTGCGTGCGGAGTCAACACGGCTTCGCATTTTTTCTCGCGCAATAGTCCAATAACGCTATCCGCACTATATTGCGCCAAACTATTCAGTCCGTCCGCGTCCAAAAGGAGCTTGCCCGTATAATTTTTTAATAAGTATTCCGCGCCTTGCGCCACTTGCTCGGATACGCCCATACCCATACCGTAAGCAATCGAATCATAAGCAAGCAGTTCCGCCGCTTTTTCTTCATTGAACTCGTACCTGTCCCCGTTGTTTGACGGTTTTAACAAAATTTCAGGGGCTTTCAATACATAATACGGCAAAATTCCGCTTGGCAGGTATAAAGTGGTATATCCCGCGCCTGAGCGCAAGCACGCCGAAGCCGATAAATACGCCGCGCCCGTATATTCTAAGCTTCCCGCCACGATCGCCGCCCGACCGTAAGTGCCTTTGTGCGAATTCCGTTTTCGCATAGGCAACCTATTTTTTACATACTCAAAATCCGCCAATTCGACATAGGGAAAAGCGCTCTTTTCACCGTCCGTTTCAGGCAAGGAAATCCCAATATCCACTCTCTTGACTTCCCCCGAATAATCGAGTCCGTCCTGCAAAAAAGCGCCGATTTTATATTCGCCGATACAAAGGGTGACGTCAGCGTAAACCGCGCCGGCTTCCGCTTTCCCGTTCCCGCCGTTAATCCCGGAGGGGATATCCGCCGAAAGCACTTTCGCGCCCCCTTTCTTCCTTGCGTTTATCTCTTGCACAACGGAAAAATTCTCTCCCTGTAAACTGCCGTGAAAGCCTGTACCGAACAAACAATCCACAATCACTGCGTAGTCCTTTTTAGGGAATGCCTCATACGTTTTACCGCCGATTTCCATCCAACGCTCGCGATTATACGCGCAGTCGTTCGATAGTTTTTTCGCAAAAAACAACACGTCCACGTCATACCCGCGCGTTTGTAAAATCCGCGCGCAAACAAACCCGTCGCCACCGTTATTTCCACCGCCGCATACACACAAAACCGCGCCTGTTTTAGAAAATTTTTCGGTTTCTTTTGCCAAAGCCTCTCCCGCGCGTTCCATTAAGGTGCGTGCGGGCGTTCCCAAAACGTTGATAGTATAGCTATCCGCCTCGCGCATTTGTTCGTTTGTCAATAGATATTTCACGCTCTATCCTCCATTCTAACAGACACCTCCGCTGCCGCAAAACGGCGAGTTTCACCGTCGATTTCCGCGAGCAAACCGCCCTCATCGTCTACAGAAACAAGCCTACCGTGTACGCGTTCATCACCGATTAATATCGTCGCATACTCGCCCATATAGCCAAGATAGGAACGGTATTCGTCCATACCGTAGCCTTTGGATAATTCCTTTATCAAACGCTTAGAAACCGCTTTTACGGAAAACTTTTTCCCCGTCGATTGAAAAATACTCGTCGCAATTTCTTGCAGTTCCTTGGACAATTCGTTGTGCACGTTAATTCCAATGCCCACGACGGACGATTCTACAAAACTCCCCGAAAAGACGTTTTCAATTAAAATTCCGCAAATCTTTTTCCCGTTTACGTGGATATCGTTCACCCATTTAATTTTCGGCGCGAGCTTATAATGCTCCAACGTCTTACAAACGGCGACCGCCGCCCCCGCCATAATTTTAAAGGCTTCCGCGGCTAGCAACTGCTTGTGAAAGGTCAAGCGGGATAAATACACCCCGCCGCGCCCCGAGTCAAAGGAGCGTCCCTTTGTTCCCCTGCCCCGCGTTTGGCGAGAAGCGATTGCAATTAAATTTTCTTTTTTACTCCGCAGTTCTTTGACGTAATCGTTTGTCGAATCCAATTCATCAAAGCGAAGTATGCGGTGTTTTTTTTCTTTCATTGCGTACCTGCCCACCCCGTTTTAGTCGTCTTCACAATTTTGCATGGAAGAAAGCGCCGATTTTGCGATCTCATAATCATAGCCTTTACTCATCAAATAGCGATAAGCCTTTTGCAACGTTTGCACGTCGAGAGGCTTTCCGCGCATATACTTTTGAAGCAGGGTTTTCGCCGCTTCCAGCTCCGTTTCCTCGTCCAGATCTTCCAAAGCAGCGTCAATTTCCTGCTCGGAAATCCCCTTGCTTCTCAGTTCCATTTTAATCAGCCTGCCGCCCTTTTTCTTTATTGCGCTTTCCACGTACGCTTCGGCATATTCGCCGTCGTTAAGGAATCCGTACGAGCGGAGTTTTTCCACCGTGTAATCGGCAACGGCGGGCAAATACCCCTTCTTCCCGAGAAAGGCGCGGATCTCTTTTTCCGTTTTCCGCGTGGCGGACAAATGGGTCAACGCCTTATCAAACGCCGCGCTTTTCTCGCTTTCCATTTGGATTTCTTCCAAGCGCTCTTGCGTGATTTCCTGCCCGACCTTTAATCGGTTGCTCAACGCCGCGTCCACGCGCAAACCGCACGCAAACCGCCCGTCCACGTACACGCTACACCGCGTTTTATCTTTTGTTTGCACCGTGATCGCCGTAATCTCGCTCAAAATGCCGCTCCTTCCTTTCGTTGGTTTTCTTTCTTCCATTGTACCACCAAATTTGTAAAATGTCAACGCGTAAAGTTTAGAAGAATTGTAAAGAAATCGTTTACTTTTTTTGAAAAGTATGCTACAATACAAATAGACAAAAGTCAAGGAGAACGGAAATGAAAACTTACACCGTAGATATAAGAGGTTTCAAAGCAGATTTGCCCATAATGCAGCTTCCCAGTGGGATTGGCATCGCGTTTTTTAATTTACACGGCGACAGTGCGCTTACCGAGCATTGCGGGAAAGAACTCGCAAAAGAACTTGCGGACTGCGACGTACTTATTACTGCGGAATCAAAAGGTTTACAACTCACCCATTGCACAGCAAGAGAGCTTGGGCAAAGATATTACGCAGTAGCGAGAAAATCCAAGAAACTTTATATGCAAGACGGGATTGAAATGCCGATTAAATCTTCCATTACGACGGGTAAAGAACAATGCATGTACCTTTCCCAACATGACGTGAACTTGATTAAAGGTAAAAAGGTCGGCATTGTGGACGACGTAGTTTCGACGGGTGCGTCTTTAAAAGGATTGGAAGGGCTTGTCGAAAAAGCGGGCGGTATTATCCACAAAAAGGCGTTTGTACTCGCGGAAGACGTTGCAGCGAATAGAAAAGACGTTATTTTCTTGGCAAGTATACCAATTTTTACCGACATGTGAGAATAACGCCCCTTAAAAAATGAAATTTTTTACGAAAGCGGCAACTTTTTCAGGTTGTCGCTTATTTTTTTTACAAAAAGGCTTGTTTTTTTTGTCTTTATCGTTTATAATATAAATACTATTTTGTTTTATAATACGGGCGAGCACGCGTGTTCTCTCGTTTTCAACAAAAAAAAGGAGTACGTATATGGAAAGAGAATTCGAGTACGAAAGAGAAAAACCCGTCAAAAAAGGCGGCGTACTGGGCAAAATTTTAATGCTTTTGCTCGGTATTTTACTCGGGATTGCGCTTACCGTCGGCAGCGTTGTCGGCGTGGGCTATTGGTTTACCAGGCAACCCCTTAAAAAACCGGTCAATATGGCGGATAAATACATAGACGGAGATTTTTACGGACTTGTCTTTGGAGAATTGCAAGAAGACGGCACGAGAACGGACGGCTTACTCAACGCAGGCTATGCGGATAAGAAAGTCGAGAAGCTCATTAGCGACATTTCAGAGGCAATCGAAGCAATTTCAGACGAAACGGGTACGTTGGAAGGGCTTTGCGAAATTTCGCCCAAGCTTGAAAAATTAGTCGACCAGTTGCTCGAAAAGACGGACGAGTTCTCTATCCCTTTCGATAAAGAAACGATTATGACGACTCCGCTTACGTCCTTAACGCCTTATATCAAAGAAACGGTGAAAGACGCGGCGGTCGGCGACGTGATTACGGCGCTCGACGAAGACCTGAGTCCCTTAATGCTCGCCCTTTGCTACGGAGAAGAAAACGTACACTATTCGTACGATGAAAACGGCGAAGTGGTGATGATCAACGGCGCGAAAAAGACGACCTTTAACGATTTAATCGGCGATGACTTAGAATCGCTTTTCGATAAAGTTCCCGTTGACGCGATTCTTCCGATTGATAAGAACGATACCACGATGATGGCAATCGCCTATGGTTCGTCCAACCGTTACGACGCGAGCGGCGAAAAAACCGTTATGAAGCAAGTCCGCTATACTTTCGACAACAATACGTTCTACGATGATAAGGACGCGATTGTTCCCGTAACGAACGTAGAAACTCTTAACGAAAACGTTTATAAACTCACCCTTTCGGACGGTTCCGTGGAATACGTGAAAGCGGTATCGGAAAATGCCGTACTTGTATATTCGGACGAAGCTTGTACAAAAGAAGTTCTTTATAAGAAGACGATGGTCGGCGACCTGAAGAAAGATTCGATGGCGCTCATCGACAACATTTATTTGAAAGACGCACTCACCATAAACGCGCAATCGCATAAGGTACTTATCTCTCTTGCGTTTGGCGAAGAAAACGTCGATTACAAAGTCGTAGGCACGGGCGCGAATGCGAAGATTGAGCCTATCTCCAATCCCCGCACAATCGGTCAACTCCGTCTTAAGGGCGGCAATCTGATCAACGAAATCCCCCTTGCAGACATCATGGACGACGACAAAACTTCCCTCACGAGATACCTTCTCTATGGAAAGAAAGACGTACACTACACCGTAGACGCAAGCGGGAATGTAACAATGCTTCCAAAGCGTATCGCGGTTTTGAACGGCACGCTTTACAACGAATACGGCGAAAAATTGTCGGATTATACCCTTAACGAATCGGCAAAGACGTACCAAGACGCGGACGGCAACGAATACAGCTATGTGAGCGGCGGTCTTGGAACGGTGAAGACGGAAGCGGGCGAAGCTCAACTCTATTATGTTAGCAATGCAAACGGGTTGATTTACTATAAGAAAACAGCGCTTGGCGATATGGCAGGCAGCGACACTCTTATCACTAATTTAACGAGTCGACTCACGGTAAGCGAAGTTATGGACGAAACCTCGCTCACGAACAACAAGTTCTTGAAACACGTAAAAGATACCGTAATTTCCGACCTTCCTAACGCTATCGAACAGTTGACGATTCAACAAGTATTCGAAGAAGAAATCTTCGAAACGACGGGCAGCACTAAGACGGTTAAGGGCGAATGGTGGTATATGCTCCACAACGAAGCGGACTGCGTAGCAGCAGGTCACACTGATCCTCATACGTGTACGTGTGTAAGCGACTACGGTTTGAAAGAAATGAACACGTTGATCGACAATATGAAGAACAACATTCACCTTTCCACGCTTGATAAGCTTTCCGCAGACGGTATGCTCACTTTTGGGGAAGGCATGCTTAATTCGAAAATATATACGGAAATCAAGATTTCCAGCACCCAGTCGCTTGTAGTTAAGGTTAAAGTTCCCGACGGCAACGGCGGCTGGACTGAAACGACCGCCAGCGAAGCTTTCGGTTCCAAAGATCGCCTCGGACTTTTGACCGTAGAAGAAACAATCGAATATGCGGAAGGGTTGATTATTATCATTGAAAAAATTGATAAACTCTACAGCTAATAATTTAAAACAGAGAAAGCCGCGCGCTTTCTCTGTTTTATTCCTTATATATTTATAAAGAATTATTGAAAATCGATAAAAAAACGATTGACTAACGTTTCAAAAACAGGTATAATATTTTCGTACGGCTACGAGATAGCCGTTATAACCTTGCACATCAGGGCAGATGTGCCGAATAAGACCAGGAGGTGAAAAAATATGGCTAAATACGAAATGCTTTATTTGCTCAACAACGATTTGTCCGACGAAGCAAAGGACGCAAAGGTTGCTAAATTCGAAAACGTAGTTACTTCGATGGGCGGCAGCGTAGCTTCTTCCGACAAGTGGGGTACGAAAAAAACCGCTTATCCCATCAAGTTTAAGAACGAAGCATACTTTGTTCTTATGACGTTCGAAGCAGACGGCAAGGTAGTAGAAGAGCTTAAGCGTATTGCGCTTATCGACGCAGACGTTGTAAGACGTTTGATCACGAAGCTCAACTAATAAGAGGGAAAATTAATGAACAAAGTATTTTTAATCGGTAACTTAACGCGTGACCCCGAGCTCCGCGAAACCCCTTCGGGCGTAGCAATGTGCAGATTTGCGATTGCGGTACAACGCCCCTATTCGTCACAAGACGGCGAACGCCAAGCGGATTTCTTTGAATGTACCGCATGGCGCGGGTTGGGCGAAACGATTGCGCGTTACACCAAAAAAGGCAAAAAAGTCGCAGTTGCGGGCAGCATTCAAATCCGTAACTATGAAGACAACCAAGGCGCTAAACGCACCGCTGTAGACATTATCGTGCAGGATTGTGAATTCCTTTCCCCGAGAGACAGCGAAGATGGGTTTGACGCAATCGACGACGCGCCGCGCGCATCCGCTCCCAAGAGAAAGCCTGCTTTGCAAGCTATGGATGACGACGACAGCGACATTCCTTTCTAATTCGTTAGAAAGCACCAAATAATTAAAGGAGTACAAGATCATGGAAGAAAAAGCACCTGTTAAAAAGATCTTCAAGAAAGCGCCCCGTAGAAAGGTATGCGCATTCTGCCAGGAAAAGCTTGACGAGATCGATTATAAAGACGTAAACCGTTTGAAGAAATTCATTACGGAAGGCGGTAAAATCATTCCTCGTAGAATGAGCGGCACGTGCGCTGCTCACCAAAGAGTTCTTGCAAGAGCAATCAAGCGCGCAAGAATTACGGCTCTTCTCCCTTTCAAAGGCGAGTAATCAGACCCATTTATAAAATGAACGCCGAAGCGAACGCTTCGGCGTTTTTCTTTTGCTTATAATGGACTTAGGTTTCCATAAGCCCAGCGGCGCGAAGCGCCGCAAGAATCTCGTTTATCTTCGCCGCCACTTCGGGCAACGTAGCGTCCGTAGCTACAAGATCCGCCACCGCCGCCGCAGGCGTCACCACACCGGGCTCGCCTTGAGGACCGGCAGGACCGACGGGACCTTGTTCACCTTGAGGACCGGCAGGACCGACGGGACCTTGTTCACCCTGAACACCTTGGATTCCTTGTTCGCCTTGAATCCCCTGTTCACCCTGAGGACCGGCAGGGCCGGCAGGACCTTGTTCACCCTGAATACCTTGGATTCCTTGTTCGCCTTGAATCCCCTGTTCGCCCTGAGGACCGGCAGGGCCGGCAGGACCTTGTTCACCCTGAGGGCCGGCAGGACCTTGCGGACCAATCGGTCCCGCGATATAGCGCGGTATGGACGAAATCACAACGTTTTGCTGTGTTTCTTCGTCGCAAGGACAACCACATTGATTAAATCTATGATAGCACATAATAACTTTCCTCCGTAACGTTAAGGGCATACGCCCCAATTTATTTTATGCATTACGCAAGAAAAAGGTTTTTACGCCGAAAAAAATTTCCCTCGCAGGGAACAAACGTTCCCTGCGAGGGATTTTATACTGTTTATACGTCCAAATCCGAGCGAATCGCCCACCGCATTTTTGTGGACTTTGCGCGGCTGTTTTTCACACACTCTTCCGCCGACGGACGAATTACGTCGCGCGCCACGTCGCTATAAATCCCCGTGCGTTGCAACGCCTGAAACGCCTTCTTCACGAGCCGATCTTCTCCCGAATGGAAAGTCAAGATCGCGACCCTGCCCCCTGCCTTTAATACATGCGGCAGTTTTTCAAGGAAAGCGTACAAGACCTCAAACTCACTGTTGATGTCGATTCGAATCGCCTGAAAACAACGCTGACAGGATTTCTTAATCGCTTCCTTTTGCTCATATTTCGGCAAAAACGCAAGCGCTTCGGCGATACAATCGCGTAAATTCGTCGTCGTTTCAATGGGCTTGCACATATACCGCCATTTCATAATATTCGCAGCGATTTGCTCGGCATACGGCTCATCCGCATTCTCAATCAGCATATGCGCAAGCTCTTTGCGGTTGAGTTCTAAAAGCCGCTCCGCGCCGCTCACACCCTTTTCGGGATTCAAACGCAAATCTAAAGGTCCTTCCGCTTTATAGGAAAAACCGCGCTTGGGGTTGTCGATTTGCATCGAACTTACCCCCAAATCCGCTAACACGAAATCAAACTTTTTCCCCGTATCTTGCACGACCTTGTCCACGTCGGCAAAATTTTGCAAACGCACGGTGAGAATGTCCTCGCCAAAACCCGCTTGCCGCAACCGCGTCTCCGTCTTTACAGACTCAATCGGGTCGACGTCCAAGCCGTAAATATGCCCCTTGCCTTGTAACTTTTCAAGCATGGCACGGGTATGACCGCCGTAACCCAACGTCGCGTCCAAACCGATTTGTCCAGGCTGAATTTGCAAAAAATCGAGAATTTCCTGCACCATAATGGAGATATGCATGCCTGCGGGGGTATGTCCCTTATCAAGAATATGCTGCACGTCGGCTGCGTACTTTTCGGGATTGAGTTCCTTATATTTTTCCTCAAAGCGTTTGGGGTGCGTACCGGAATACCGCACTCTGCGCTTATATGTTGTAGGCGTATTTTCCATAACTCTTTTCCTTATTGCTCTAGGATATTCTTATTATCATAAGATTGCCAAGAAAAGTTAATTATATATGCGCTACGTCTATGGAGAACCGCTTTAAAGTCATATAACAGCCCCGTTAGAAGTTACTCGCTTTGCTCGTAGCTTGGGATTTAAAAGACTCAAAAATTCGAACCCTCTCCTCGGGCAAGGTATCACTTCCCTTGCCCGAGGGGACCGCAAACGCGCAATTTACGCGTTTGCGTTAGGGTTGTATTTTAAATTATAAACCAATACCCTACCGATCGGCATATTTTGCGCTGCATAAACGGTAAGACTGATAAATTGATGCGTTTCATCAAATCCTTCCTTCGGCAACTCCGTTGCATCAATAATACCGCCTGCCGCGTCGGCATAAAGCGCTTGGCTTTCATTTTGCACCGTACCCATTAGAATAAAAGTGATCATACAAATCTTAGACACTACGTTATCCGTGCCTTCAATGGGAACTAATTCTCTCATATGCGCTTCTTGATTTGCGGTAAGACCGTTAAACTGAAGAGAGGCATTTACTAACTGGTCAACGCTTGAACCAGGGCCAAGCGGTGCATACTCGTTCAGATAGTTCGTATTCAACGTGATATAGTTGCCCATTGCGTCAATCGTACCCTTAAAGGTAATCGTTTGGGCTTGATTTTTTTCAATCCCCGCCTGATTAGAAGCTTCTGGAGCAAGTTCAATACCAACCGCGCCGCAAGGGCCAAGTTTAAGATTTTCTATCGTCATTGTAGACGCACGGAACAAGAACCCGTTTTGATAACAGTTGTATGCGTACGCATTTTTTAAAGTACCTTCGTACACGCCCAGCATGTTCATACCGTGCTTAAATCCTGTTGCCGTTACGTTATCAATATCAACGGAATATCTTGCAGAATATGCATGGTGTCCAACGTTAATACCCGCAAGATAAGAACCTGAGAAAACGCCGGGATTTTCCGTATTTTCATAATCAATCGTTGACGGTCCTTTCACATCCAAATTGTAAATCTTAACAGAGAATTGCCCCGTTACGTCGTTGACTTCGGCACCCTCTGACGTCCAAGGTTCTACCGAAATAAGACCGCCGTGATGCGCATACTCTTTGCCGTATTGTTTATTGCCTGCACTGATTTCCGAATCCTTCAAGATACGCATTTGCGAAGCGTCTATTACGTGGTTATTCCCATTAATGTATGCACCCTTATTAACGGCGATAATACGGGTTTTATCCGAATTAATTAAGCTGAGGAAGGTTTGATCTTTATGTTTTTTCAACGCCACCGACGGCACAAAATCATAACCGTAGGTATAGCCGTAAGTAGGATCGGTAGGATCGTCGTATTCGCCGACAGGTTTTTCAAGAGCGACAAAGTTTACAGGTTGATCGATATAATATTTTTGATCAAACAACGCTGCCGCCGATTCAAAATTGTACACGTTAAAACCGTCGTTGATATTAAAGGTATAGGACGCCGTGGTTTCCACCTCGCTGCCCGAATCGGAAGACGCCGTTACCGTGATAAGCCCCGTTTGATGGAAAATAATTTTACCGTCGGCATAGGTAGCGACTTCGTCGCCCACTGCACCGTTTTCATGCGAGAATAAATATTTGATTTCTTTGCAAGGATTTGCGTTATTGCTAAAGACATCCACCGTCGCAACGAAAGGAAGTGCTTCCTTACCGTTTATCTCGCCGGCAACGTTATGGCTATACATGGAGAATGCATACTGTATATCGGACCTCTGCGTAAACACTTCGGGAAGAGAAAGTGACGACGGGGGTACGATTACGTCTACGTAAACCGTTTCGACAACCTGCGTATTCAACAACGAAACCTGAATTTCCGCCTTACCGTGTCCTTTAGGAGAAAGGTTGCAATACATACCATTGGGCGTAATATCCAAATATTCTCCGCCCGAAACAACGGTAAATTCAATTTCTTTATCGGTAACGTCGTTATAGTTACCGTCTATAACCCCTACTTCTAATACGGGGTTGGACGCGCCGTTTTTATCCAAAGTAATTTCGTCGGCTACTATGATAAAATATTTCTCTTGGTTCAGTTCCTCTTCGGTAGGTAATACCGTAAAGGTCCATGTGTTGTCGCTTTCCACGTTACCGCTTACCGCTTTTACCGTAATGGTCGAGCCCGTAACCGCCGTAAGCGATACGGTCAGGACGTTGCCTTCTAAGCTATAATAAGTTTCGTCGTCCGCAATCACTACCCACTCGTAAGGGAAGTTCGCATTCGCAGGCTCTATCTCGGCGGAAAGGGTAGCGAATTCGCCTTTCACGATTTCCGTCTTGTCTGCGGAAACCGTTATTTTTTGGATAGGCGTACCGATAATCACTTCGATCGTCTTACTCTGCACGTCACCGCTGACTGCATAGAACCTAACCATTTCGCCGATGGGTGCGTCTACGTCGATAAATAACGTATCGTTTTCAATTTTTGCATACCCTTTATTTTCTTCCGCAATTTCCCATTTATATACGGTATCCGTCGTATTTTCGGGAATACGCGCAATGGAAAGATTCTTATAAGCACCAGGATTTAAACTAACCGTTTCGCCCGCTACCGCGCCGTCAACCGTCGCCGTAAGCGCCGTCAAACCGACGCCGATTTGGAACGTAAGCACTTCGCTGGTTATCGTCCCGCTTACCGCCTGTACGGTAAAGGTTTTGCCGTGAGGAGCAGTTTCGCTGATAACCAACTTTCCATTTGCAACACTTGCCCAACTTGGCTGAGAAACAACCCAGCGTACCGCCGTTGTATTTGCTTCTTCAGGCGTAGGCGTCAAGCTGATATCGTAGCTTTCTCCGTGCGTTAAAATATACGGTGCCGTAGAGGAAATATGAATTTCTTCGAGCGGAATACCCACCAAGAATTCTATCGTATCTTCCACTGAAGTCGCGACCGTGCCCACTACTTTCAAGATGATCTTCGCACGTAAAGGCGCGTCTTCGTTTACCGTCAATCTGCCCGTCTGTTCATCAAACGTGCAATATTCTTTCCCCTCAACGAATTCCCATTTATAATCGCCGTTCGTGGTATTTTCGGGGAATTTACGAACGGTAAGATCCACAAACTTTCCGTTGGGGATATTCGTCGAACCGCTAGCGTTAATCGTCAACGATTGCAAAGGATAACCAACGGTAAAAGCAACCTCTCCGCTGGCGATGCTTTCATCCGCCGATGCCACCGCTTTTACCTTGATAATCGCGCCCGTAGGTGCGGTTGCGGATACAATAAGCACGTCGCCGTTTATGGAATAATAACTTTCATCGTCCGCGGTAACTACCCACTTATATTCGCCGTTGGTAGTGTTGGAAGGCACTTTGGTCACATTCAATACAACCGCCGCGTTGTTCAAAATGTTAGTTTCCGTAGGCGGCGTAATTTCCAACGTTTCCAAGGGATAGCCTACGGTAAACGAAAGCTCTCCGCTGGTGATTTCGCCACTAACCGCCTTGACCTTAATGACAGCCCCCGTCGGCGCACTCTCGCTGACAATGAGCACGTCGCCGTTCATGGAATAATAACTTTCATCGTCCGCGGTAACTACCCACGTAAGCTTGCTTACGTCTGCCCCTTCTGGCATAACGGTCTTGGAGAGAACTACGCTGCTGCCGTTCTTGACGTTGCTAACGCCGTTTGCGGAAATTTGAACGCTTTCCAACGGAACGCTTACCTTAATTTCCACAATATTAGAATCAGTTGCCCCCACTTTGGCTTTCACCTTGATAACGTTACCCGACTCCGCGTTTTGCAAAACGGTAACCTTATCGCCGGAAATGGTAGCAAACGTACCCCCTTCCACAATACTGAAAACCGCGTTATTCAACAACGTTTCATCCCCCTCGGAGGAGCGTCGGTACGCGGCAAGCGTAACTACGTCTCCGCGCAAGGCGGTTGTTTTGTCTGCCGTTAAATGCAGCGTGTAGGTGATTGGATCGCTAGAAGATTCTATCGAAGACGAACTATCGGGAGTCCCCTCTGATTTACCGCACGCAGCGATTCCTAACGCCATACAACAGGCAAGGCAAAACGGAATAAAAAGTTTTTTCAAAAATTTCATAACTTTATACCCATCCTTTGTTTTATTTTTTGTATTTTTTTATATGATGCTGTTTTTATTGTATCGACAAAGAAATTTTTATTTCCGTTTGATATGCAAGCGCAATCGTATTGCTTACGTATGCTTTAACGTGAACGACGCCTTTATTCAGCAAAGTAAGAACGCCGTCTTTTAACGTACAATTTTTTCCGCCCGATTCAATGCGAAATACGATATCGTTTGCGTCGATTACTTCCGTATTGATAATTAGATACTCTTTCAAATCAACCGTCGCTTGCGTTGTAACGCAGACCCCGTTTACAAAATTGATAAACTCTGCATTGGTAAAATCGAATTTGAGCGTAGGAGTCCCCGACGTAACCGTGACTTCACACGTTGCGGTAAAACCGCCGTCGTTGGTTGTAACGGTGATCGTCGTCGAACCTGTCGCCCGGGTGAACAAGTTCCCATTGGCGTCCACCTTACAAACGTTTTCGTTGGAAGATTCGTAGTGAACGGTTTTATCCAGCGCTTCAGGCAACATTACCGTTGGCATTAACTTAAACGAATCGCCCAAAGACAACGTCAAGTCTTGATAAGGCAGGAAAATACCCGTTACTTTATCCGCATTGACGAAGACCTGTAAAAACGCTTGTTTGTTGCCGTCTTCCGTAGTAACGGTAATGGTAGCTTTGCCGCCCGAAACACCGTACAGCACGCCGTCTTTATCCACCGTACAAACGCTTTCTTGGCTCGACGTATAGGTAACGTTTTGATTGTCCGCGTCTTTAGGCGTAAAACGGATTTTGGTCGGTTTCGACTCCCCAACCGTTAACTCGAAAATATCATCGTATTCGTAAACGCTGCCAAAGTCTTCGTCGATAAAATCGACTTTTTCCACGAATACGGTTTGGAATTTCGAGCGGAATCTCCCTGCAATGGCAATCGAAATTAAAAGAACGATAGGAAGTAGGATTAAAATAATGATAACCGTTTTTTTCATAATCCCCTCACATTTCTATCTTATCGTAACACAAATGAATGCGCAATATTAAAATGTACAGCCGATATAAAGTAAATATGATAGAGCCAACAATAATTAATAGATAAGGAACGAACAGCGTTTGCATGTCCGACATCAAAATAATAATGAAGCCGATTATAAAACCGATAATCAAGCCCGATATAATACTTTTCGGGGTACTTTTGCTAACGGTAGACGATTGTTCGTCGCCCTGCAAATTAATCGTGGGGTTTTTGATATCCATATCAATACTCCACGCGATATGCCCGATGGAGACAATCATCACGGCAAGCGTGCCTAATATATTTTGCCAAGGCTCTATATTCGTTGAAAAGAAAGATACGAACATAGTAATTAGCAAAGATCCGCACGTGAAAATTGCGTTGAACGTCAATTTCGCAAAAATTTGCGTATAGTAGCTCACGGGCACGATTTTCGAGGTATAAAAATTCCCTCCGTCCCTCGAAACCGCCGACGCGGATACGATATTAGAGAGCATCGCGAGGATTGCCACTACCATTACGTGCGCGCCTACGATCATTTGCGTACCGTTATTCTCTACCGTAATCGAAGTCAAAAGCTCGTCGTAAGAAAACACGATAAAGGGCATTAAAAGGGTGAATAGGAAATATTCGAAAACGTCCGTAGGAGAACGGAATACGCACGCCGTTTCCTTTTTAATCAGGCTCACGAACGAGCTTGCTTTTTTGAAAGAGCCTTTTTTCGCCTTTACTTTTACGGTGTTTTCCAAACTAGACATTGCTATTTTGAAATACAGCGGACGAATCGCAAACACCGTAACCGTAGAAAGTACGGCGCACACCCCCAAGAACACAGGATACCAATACCACGCGGCAAAACTCAGCGTCGCCCGAGCAAGCTGTATATAAAGCACGGCATAACGCCCGGCATTTGAAATCACCTTGTTGATTTTTGTCACCGTTTCCGATTGTCTGCCCGCAATGTTGAAATTTCCTGCGAGTTTCCCAATAAAAAAGATGTATCCCCAAAGACAAACCGCCACCAAAATCAAAATAGCGACAATGGATAATACGGTGTGTCTTTTTAAAAACCGAATCAACGCCATTAACGGAATACTTACGACGCTTGCCAATACAATCGGTAAAATCGGGGCGAGCAATAACAAAATGGGAATAGATAGATAGAAAACGCCGCCCAAGCCCCCCAAAACCGAAAGAGAGATAAATAAGGGAACGGAAATGATTGCGTTCACCGCAACTTCACGCAAATAAATTAGTAAAACTTTGGATATAAACAGTTGATTGGGGGTAACGGGCAAGCAAATGAGCATTTCATTATCTTTGCAAAGGTACAGCGTACCGATTACGTTGCCGACCGCAAAAAAGAACGAAAGCACTTGCGTACAAAGCAATACGAGCGCCACCAACTCCCCATTGATTGCAATACCCAAACGAAAAACAGTAAACAAAATGAGCAATACCGCAACGGTCATAACCGCCAACAACAGCAATATCTTACAAATCGTCGCCGCCATTTTTGAGGGAGACGCCGTCTTCAATAAGTCCGTTTTATTATCAATTTGTAATTTTAACAAATTAAGTATCGTTCCCATTTACGAATCCTCTTGTTCATCTTTTTGGGTAACGCGCATGAAGATTTCTTCCAACGACTGCCCCGAACGTTTTAATTCTTTCAAATCGTAAACGCCCTGCAGTTTTCCCTTCTCAATGATACAGCAACGGTCGCAAAGATTTTCTACAACGTCCAAAATATGCGAGCTGAAAAAGACCGTATTCCCCTCTTTTGCGTGCTGTTTCATAACTTGTTTTAATTGATACGAGCTTTGCGGATCTAACCCCGTCAAAGGCTCGTCTAATACCCACAGCTTGGGGTTATGAATAAGCGCGGCAATTACGGAAATTTTCTGTTTCATGCCGTGGGAATAGCTTTTAATCGGGCGCTCAAACGCTTCTTCCAATTTAAAAATTTTCAAAAGGCGGTTGCAGCGTTCTTCCGCGTCTTTTATATCTACTTTAAATAGATTTGCCATATGATTAATATATTCTTTTCCCGTCAAACGTTCAAAAACAGCATGATTATCAGAAACATAGCCGATATAGTTTTTCGCTTTCAAAGGATTCGTTTTGATAGAAACGCCGTTGATTAAAATGTCCCCTTGCTGAAAAGGATAAATACCGACAAGACTTTTAATGGTCGTGCTTTTCCCAGCACCGTTTGAACCTAAAAAACCATAAATTTCTCCTTCTTTTAAGGAAATGGATAAATCTTCCACAGCATTGACGGGAGAATTCCCGTAATTTTTGGTCAAATTTTTAATTTCTAACATATCGTCAGCTCCTTCCTCTTCAAAAGTGGGTCAATCGATAAAAAATTTCGGTCTGCGGGATTGTTTTCCCGTACGTTCTTCGTAAAGCGTAATGCTAGATAACCGCAAATTCAAATGGTCGTCTTCCATACGGTAGAACACCTTTACCAACGCATAAAACAGCAAACAAAACAGTTGGAATCCCGCATAGACAATAAAAATGACCAATGGATATACTTCAAAACGACCGAACTGATAACAGTATTCTCCCGTAAAGGTAAGAAAAGGGAAATAATCAAAGGCCATGTCCAAATCGAACATATAAAAATAATTTACTTTGTATCCGATACGGCTTGCATATCCGTTCACAATCGTCCCGATGGTGAAGACAAAGACAAAGTATGCGGTAAAACCAACCCACATATATAACAAAGATTTTTTTTCTAAACGGGGGAAGATACGCAACCCCATCGCAAGCGCGGGCACAGCCATGACCAAACTGTGTTCGAATATGTAGTGTACGGTCCAAAAACCGAAATTCCCCACCGCAAAATCGGGGGCAAGGATTGCAATGAGCGCCCCGACAATATTCGTCAGGAAGCAGAAATGGAACATCTTTTTCAAACGGAACGGGATTGCAATCAAATAGAAATACGATGCAATATTACAAAGCTGCACAGGCAAACGCTTAAAAGTAAATCCCTTTAAATACAGCGAATCGTAATGGAAAAATAATACGACCGTCAAAAATATGCAAATCATATAACGTTGTTGATAATTCTTAAACCGAAAGAAATAATACAGTCCCAAAATAAATGCGAGCAACACCACCAACCAAACAATATGGAACGTGCCAAAGAGCTTCGGGGATTCGTACGCATATCCCAAAATAGCTTGGGGCGCGTAAACGGGCATCATAATAAAAGCGATACAAGGCAAAGAAATCAGGAAATTTCTCCACTCTTTACCGTCGGAAACACGAAAATAATGTTTCTCTCGTATTTGCAAGAGCAACGGAATCGAGATGGCAAGCACGAGTTCGAAAATAAAGTATGCATAGCGGAATTTCGTTGCCAAATGCAATCCATTCCCTTTGGGGTCTAAAAAATACGCCATATAATCTTTGAAATATATTGCCGACAAAATGGCAAAAGGCAGACACACGTAACTTGCCACATTTTTAAACATTCGGCTCTTGAAAAAAATCGCCATCGGCAAGACCGCATAGGACAGGTAATAACCCCAACGCAAGATTAATTGCAAATAATCGGTATTATTATACTCAACGCCGTTCACAAATCCGCCGTTGATGACGTAGATAAAGGAGTCGGAAAGCATAAAACGGAAAAAGCCCACCCCGCAAAAAAGCAGTGTGAGCGCTTTTAAGAAAGAACTAAAACTTTTCTCACTTTTCTCACGAAAAAGCAATAAAATAACGGCTGTAAATAATACCGATATTAAAAAAACAATCATTGGGTACATAGTTTATCCGATAACCCTCTAACCCTCTTCTTTTGCATTGGTTAATTTTATTAACATTAACGCAATATTTACGAGTATATTATACTACTTATTTCATAATAATGCAAGTATCTATGAAAAAAAAGTATTTTTATGTGTGGTTTAAAATTCCTTGCTATTATATTCAAGAATTTCTTCCATAAATAAGTCTTTATCTACAAGTTTTAAATAATTCTCACACAAATCATATTGTCCAAAATTTTCTTACCCGTATTTTTTAATCATACTTTTATTTATATTATTGTATTTGCGTTTTATATTATAACGCATTTAAGATAATAAGTCAACTTATTTGCGAAGTATAATTAACGCAAATAAGTAGTATAATAGATAAAAGGTATTTATGTATGGATGTAATTGAAAGAATTGAGAAATTAAGGAAAGAACGCGGATGGACGGTTTATATGTTGGCGTTGGAATCGGGGGGTAACGCAATCTACTCTTGCGACAATGTATCAAAGAAATACACCGCCCAAAATTGAAACTTTACAACTCATTTGCGAAGCATTTGGAATTACGCTGGCGCAGTTCTTTCTTGAGGATGAAAAAGTCGAGATATTAAGCGCAAAAGAAAAGGAGTTTTTGACGGCATACCGTAAACTCCCCGAAAATAAACAAAAAGCATTATTAAATTTGATTGAAAGTTAAAATGCGTTAAGGAGAAACAAATATTCCAAGCGATGTTTTACGGCTCGCGCGAACTCCTATTTAATTTAGGTATTCTAGTGACTTTCACGATACACAGCAAAAGCCCACGGCATATTGCCGTGGGCTTTTGCTGTGCAGTGACTACAATCTGAACCCCTAGCTAATTTTAGGGGGTGGGTTGAACTCCTGTCTTAATCACAACATAGCGTGTATGTACCTGTGCACTTCTCACACTACACCGAATGACTCGTTATACGAGAGTAACAACAAACCGAAAAAACAAATTCTAAAAAAATATAATTGTAGAAACAAATTGCAAATTTTGCATAATCATTAATTGCTTTTATTTCAACAAAATCAGTTCATCTTTTAAAACCATAATTTCTCGAACTTCATTATCTTTTAATCTTTCATCAATCTCACTTTGTTTAACCGTTCGAGCTTTACATGTTCCATTTTTCTCAACTCGCCCCGCGCAACGCCACACAATTTCTCCTAAATGCGTTGTTATCCTTCTAAAATTACAACCACACTCGCCGCATCGAATCTTTCCCGACAACGAATTTCCACTTGAGTGCCTTGTGCTTTTTCTAATTGGTTTCCCCTGCTCATCCAAAACTACATTACTTCTTCTCGCCCTTTCCGCTTGCACCGCTTCAAACATCGCGTTATCAATAATTCCTCTATGATTATTCTCATACAAATACTGCGCAAGTTCCCCTTTGTTTTTCTTTTGTTTTTGCTCTAACACGTCGGGAATATGTGTTTTTTGTAGCAATGCTCGTCCAATGTATTTCTCATTTCCTAGTATTTTATCGATAGCTGCACCCGTCCAAGTTTCTTTGCCTGTGGGGGATAAAATCCCCCTTCTTTTTAATTCTTTTGAAATCCCTGATAAACTATATCCTTGCAAATATAACTCAAATATCAATTTGACATTCTCTGCCTCTTCTTCATTGATAATTAGTTTCCCATCCTTATCTTGCTCATATCCATAGCAACTTCGATTTGCCAATTTCGACATTCCGCTTTGAAATCCATATACTAATCCCCAACGAATACTTCTACTTTTAGACATACTTTCTTCTTGCGCAACTGCTGCATGAACTGCCATATTAAATTCACCTCTTTCTTTTTTTAACCATATTTGTTCATTTTGGAAATAAACGTCAACATTAAGTTGTTTTAACTTTCGTATAACCTTCAAAAAATCAAGCGTGTTTCTTGCAAATCGGCTGATCGACTTTGTATAAATGATATCAATTTTCTTTCTTTTACAATCTTTTATCATCCTTTCAAACTGCCCTCTATTCTTCTTTTTCAACCCACTTGCCGTATCCGCATAAATACCTACAAAGGTAAAATCGGGATTATTTTCGATCAAATTCCTATAATAATTTTGTTGAGTCTCCAAACTATACTGTTGAAGCTCTTCTTTTGTACTTACTCGGCAATACGCCGCCACCTTTTTCTTCATTTGTTTCTTCCTTAAAAAATAAAATCATAACGTCGCTATAAACGCAACATTATGATTCTAACATATCTTTTATTTTTTTGTCTAATAAAGCAACAAACCTGTGCCATTTTTAGCACAGGTTTGTATACTTATGATGGTGCACCGTAAGAGGTTCGAACTCCTAGCCTTCGGTTCCGTAGACCGACGCTCTATCCAGTTGAGCTAACAGTGCTTATACAGTTGACTTATTCCGTTGACCGTTCTCAAACAGCGTTTGGTGATCGCTGCTTTCGGTCACCGCTCGCGCGGACTTATGCGCTCGCTCTTCTCGCCCCTAAAAAGCATTATCAATGCTTTTCTTAACGGGCAGCTCGTCGCTCTATCCAGTTGAGCTAACAGTGCTCATATAAGCGTTCTTCATTCAAACGCTTATATAGTATAAAATTTTTTTGAATATTTGTCAACTGTTTTTATCTCGTTTTTCAGTTTTTTTAAAAAATAATTCCCATTCTACAATTTTTGCCTTAATCCATCAAAAGTGCCGCCGCACCGAGTAGTCCTGCCGAATTACCGAGTTTTGCAATTAATATAGGCACTCGCGGACCAAGCTCCCCTGCGAAAATTTCTTTATCAATAATCTCTTGCAAAGGTTTAACAAGCGCGTCGCCTTGCGCGCATACACCGCCGCCCAAAATCACCGCTTGCGGTCTAAATACGTTCGCCACGTTCGTGATTCCGCACGCCAAATGCGCAATATAGTTATCCACCACCGCTTTCGCGTAAGGATCGCTCGTCTTATAATCAAACGCCGTCTTCCCCGAAACCTTGTCCATCGAGCCGATTTCCCACATTTTACTGTCCTTATGCGCTTCCATTGCACGTTTCGTATCACGAATCAACGCCGTTGCGGACGCGTATGCTTCCAAGCAACCCTTTCTGCCACAGGTACAAGCCTCCCCGCCGCAATCGATAACCATATGCCCAAGCTCCGCGCCTGCCGACTTATTCCCTTCGACCAGCTTTCCGTCCACAACAATACCGCCGCCCACGCCCGTACCGAGCGTCAAAAGCACTGCGTCGTCGTAGTCTTTCGCCGCGCCGAACTTGACTTCCCCCAACGCCGCCACGTTCGCGTCGTTGGCAATCTTAACGTTCAAGCCCGTCATACTTGAAACACTTTCACCGATACGGAAATCCTTCCACTTTAAATTATTCGAGTAGATTACGTTGCCCGCTTTGCTGTCAATCATACCGGGCACGCCCATACCAATCCCTTCCACGTCATCCGCTCCAAGACCGACATTATCCAGCAACGATTTCACAAGGTTTGCGATGTTCGTCGCAACCCCCTCCGCCCCCTTTTCGCTTTCGGTGGGCGTTTTGTCTTGATAAATAATTTGTCCGAGATCGTCCACAATGCCGCCTTTAATGAACGTACCGCCTAAATCGATCCCGACGTAATATTTTCTAACTTCCGCAACGATCAAATGCATATTCCCCGACAATGCAACTTCGCCATACCCTGCAGGAATAAACCAACTATCCCCAAGCGACACTTTTCTGCCCGCAATTTCACCCGCGCCTTCCACACACATTGCGCATTTAAACGAGCCTTTATCGGCGTAAATAGACTTACTACCGTCCACTTTCACCAAAGTCGTGGTAAAGTAGCGGCTCAGTCCTAAGAGCATACCCATGTCCGTGTTCACCGCCAAAGGCGCGTATTCGTATTTCGAAAGATTCGTCACCTTCAGCGCCTTTTCTACGTGCAATTCACGTTCGTTGCCGTTCTTGTCCTTTCTGCCGTAGTCATATACACGATAAGTCAAATTGCTGTTTTGTTGGATTTCGCAAATCAAACAGCCTTGCCCGATTGCATGGATCGTACCCGACGGAATGAAATAGCACTCCCCCGCCTTGACTTGAAAGAAATTTAAAAGCTCAGTGAGCGTATGGTCGGCAATCGCCTTTTCGTATTCCGCTTGCGTGACGTCTTTTTTGAAACCAAGATAAATCCCAGCCCCTTCGTCCGCTTCGACAATATACCACATTTCCGTCTTACCGAAGCTGTTTTCATGCTTCAACGCATAAGAATCGGACGGATGCACCTGCATGGAAAGATCTTGCTTCGCGTCGATAAGCTTTGCAAGCACGGGAAAAAACGGGAAGTCTTTACAGTTCTTCCCAAGTTCCGCCGCCGTCGCCGTTTCTTGCAAGGTTTTTCCGTTCTCTAAACGAGTCGGACCGTCTTTATGAAAGGAAAGTTCCCAACTTTCCGCCACAATTTCCTTATCCGTCTTTTTGCCGTATTTATCGCGCAGTTTTACGCCGCCCCAAATATTGTCTTTGCACTCAGGGTAAAGTTTTACGATTTCCATATACTCTATCTCCTTTCATTATCATTTCTTGTTTTGGTTCGCGTTCACACCATTTCCGTACTCGTAAATATAATCTTCGCGGTTGTAACCGTCCGTAGATTGGGGAACCTGTAGTTCTTTCTTTTCTGCCGTCGCAATTTTCTTCTTTTCGCGACACGCGTAAATCACCATCAACGTGCCGAGTATGATACCCACCAAACCCACGAGCGAGCTTAAAAGCAACGTAAACGGACGGGGATTAAAAGTGGGGGGGAAACTCGCCATAATAGACGCTTGCAAGGTTAAAACGGAGACAAACGCCGTTGCCAAATTTGTATATCGTACTGATCGCGCCACCAAATCTTCATAACGCTGCGCCTTAATGAAATGGATCATCGCCACGGCAATACGGTAAACGGCTACGATTGCGAACAAATAAATCGCCCAACGCGGTACGCGCATACCCCCGCCGACGGTCACGCAAACAAACACGAATACGGACAAAACGACCGTCAAAACCAAAAGCATAATCCCGCTAAACAGGTAATTATTCAGTTTTCCTTTCTTCAAACGTACTGGGTCGAACTTATACCGCTTACTGTCCCAGCCGTTCTTTATGAGTACGACGGTACGCGTGCCGAACAGCACAATCGAATGTAACGCAAGCGCCGCATACCACGACGAGTCCATCTTTCTCGCCATCGAAATCAGGAAAATCGCATACCAAATATTGCAAGCGATGGTAAAAATCGCAAAAATAATCGTTCGAAACGACGGATTTAAATGCATTTTTCGCATAAACTCAAACTTATCCGTCTTTTCATGGAAACGCGCTTTCATGCGGTTGAACGAGTTAATTGCGACGTACATCGTATAAATGAACAGCAACGCGCAAATCGTATAAGTGATTACGGCGAACACGCCGTGCCCGTAGCCGATAATGATTGTCGCAATCGCGAGCGGGCAAACGACCAACGTAGACGCATATAGCAAAACTACGACCCAAGAGGACGGGTTCTTAAATTTTTCAAAAAATCTATCCACCCAAGCGGGACGTTTCTTCGTCGACATAGGTCTCCTTCTACCGTACACGGTATCTTTCGTAAGTATTGACAACTCCTAAATTTCTTATAAATCAAACGCGATAGCGGTGATATCGTCCGTGAACTTTCCACTGCTAAACACGTTCAACGCCGCCTTTAATTTCCCGATATAGTCTTCCGCGTTATGCGATTGCATCAGGACGTTTTCCGCGCGCTCGATTCCAAAAAGCTCGCCCTTTGCGTTCATACATTCAGTCACGCCGTCCGTAAGCAATACGAGCAAATCCCCGCGTTCAAAGGGCAATTCCTTTTCCTTGTATGCGAAGTCAGACATCCAATTCGAAATGGGCGGTGCAGGCGCTTCTACTTCATGAATCCCATAGCGGTTTTTCAAAAGAATGGGCGCGTTATGCCCAGCCATTGCATAGCGCAGTAGTCCGCTGGTTTTGTCGATTCGCACCGCCGCAACGGTGATATACGAACGCTCGTCTTGATTGAGCTCATTGAATTTCACGTTCAAGTTTGAAAGCGCAAGCCCTAAGTTCGGCTGTTTTCGATCGAACCCCGCTTTCACGAACGCCGAAAGCATACCCGCGGGAATCCCTTTCCCCGATACGTCGGCGAGTACGCCGTATGCTTGTCCGTCCAATTCGTAAACGTCGGGCAAATCGCCCCCCACTGCAAAACACGGGATAAACATATACGAATAATTCACGCCCGCCATACTCTTTCCCGCGGGCAACAGCCGACGTTGCATTTGTCCAGCCGAGAGCATTTCACGCTCGATTTCCGTATGGTAAGTACCTTCCGTCAAGCCCATAAAAAGCTTACCCCTATCATCAAGCGGCATAATGCGGATACGCATGGAAATCTTATCCGTTTGCCCGCTCCGCTGAATCGTGGAATGTACCGTTTCCGTCTTTTCCGTACGCTCCGAGATTGCCGCGCGCATTACACGCAAAAACGCGCAATATTCACACGACTCCCCTTCTCCACATTTTCCTTTTTCACCGCAGCCGAGCGCTTGCGCGAGACTGCCACCCACGCGCGCGGTATCCGAGAACGCGCGACGAAACGCCGCGTTGACGTATTGCACACGCAGCTTCTCGTCAAATACGAAAACCCCTTGCGAGAGTTTGTCGAGTATTTTTTTGTACGTTCCGTTTCGCATTTTTCGGTTATATCCTCTCTAGAGCAAGCCCCGCGCATTTCAACGCGTCCCTGCCTACTCCGTTTTTTATTATCGGTAAAATTTTAAGCCAGCCTTGACTTCCGCTTCAAAGATTACGTCTTTATAGATCTCCCCGTCTAGCTGTAACGAGCAATGTTTTTCGGGCAGAACCGTTACCTTGTCGCAAAGAAAATGAGTCGTTGCGGGGTAAGAAAGAATCTTTCCTTTTATCAGCTGCAACAACGCTTTTATCAGCTTCCACTTCCCGCCGATACACTCGACGATGACCACGCTGATTTTCCCATCGTCCGCTCTTGCCGTTGGACAAATTTTCATACCGCCGCCAAACTGCGAGCCGTTGCAAGCCGCCGCAATCAACGCGTCGTGTTCTTCCACGTTTCCGTCCCTTTCCACGCGGATTTTATATCCCTTGAACTTAAACAAGCTTACGAGCAAGCTTCTAAGGTATTTCATTTTTCCGCGCGACTTGCCGCGCAAGCAACGCTCCAAGACGTCCACGTCCATACCCAGCCCCGCGACGTTTATACTCCGCCGCTGCCCGATTTGCAAATAATCCACTTCCGTAGCTTGTCCGTAAGCCATTGTAAGCGCCGCCTTTTCCGCGTCCAAGGGAATCCCCAGTGCCTCGGCGAAATCGTTCCCCGTGCCCGACGGAATCAACCCCAAACTGCATACGGACGGATCGACTAACCCGTTGAGCGCTTCGTGGAGCGTACCGTCGCCGCCTACCACGACAAATTCTCTTTCGCCTTGCTCGCTTAACTTGCGCGTAATTCTCTCTCCGTCGCCAACAGCCGCGGTCTTATGGATTTCATAAGCAATACCGCGTTCCGAAAACACCCGCTCTACTATCTGTAAATTTTTCGTCGCTTTCTTATTCCCTGCGACGGGATTGATCACGATATGCAGCATACTTATCCTTCGTAACAACTCTTTTGTGGCGGGAAATAAAATTTTTCCACAAATATATTATATAACACTTTTCTAAGAATTGCAATTTATTTTTGAATTTGTTATACTGTAAATAGAAAAAATTTTTCTATTTAGGTCGAAAATGCGCGAAATTATCCCTCAACAACTGAAAAAATTGGCAAATTTTTGTTCCAACCCCCTTTACGCGGTCGGGGGCAGCGTGCGGGATTTCCTTTGCGGAAAGCGCGCCGCCCGCTTTGACTGGGATATTTGCGCCCCGATTTCCGCGCAAAATTTTTCTGAAATTGCAATCGAACAAGGCTTTACCGTACAAGCGGTTTATAAAAACACGGGCACGGTCAAGCTTACAGATCTCGACGGCGTGGACTACGAATACACCTGTTTTCGTTCGGATAAATACGTACGAGGCACCCATGTACCCGTTGAAATTCATTTCACCGACGACATTGCGCTAGACGCGCGCCGCCGCGATTTTACGGCAAACGCGATTTATTACGACTTAAAAGCGGACGAATACGTCGATCCGCTCGGCGGTATTGCCGACGTAAAAGAAAATCGTTTACGTACGGTCACAGATGCGAAAAAAGTATTCGGAGAGGACGGCTTGCGCTTAATGCGGCTCGCCCGCCAAGCCGCGCAGCTTAACTTCTATCCCGATGAAGAATGTTTACAAGGCGCGAAAGCGAACGCTGCGCTTATCAAGGACATTTCTCCCGAACGAATTCTCACCGAACTTCTCGCCACGATATACGCCGATGAAAAATACGGGCATACGGACGGACCGTATTTGGGGTTAACCCTATTGCAAAAAACGGGCGTTTTACATTATATTTTGCCCGAACTCGCCTTGGGTGAAAATATGGAGCAGCGCGCTGATTTCCACAAATACGACGTTTTAGAGCATTCCTTCCGCGCCGTCCGCTATGCGGATAAACGGATTCGCCTCGCTGCCCTTTTGCACGACGTTGGCAAACCTTTTTGCAAACTCCGCGACGGAAACTCCTACGCCCACGCCGACGAGGGTGCGCGTATCGCTACGGAAATTCTCACCCGCTTAAAAGCACCGAAAAAGACAGTCGAACAAGTACGCGAACTGACTTTGTGGCATATGTACGACTTTGACTGCAAAACGAAAGAGCCGAAACTTCGTCGTTTCTTTATCGAGCATTACGAAATTCTTGAGGATTTATTGCTGATAAAACAAGCGGACTATTCCGCTTGCGCCGACGATTTACAAGAAGCCCCTACCTGCCTTAAATGGCGGACAATTTTAGAAACTATGCGCAAACAAAACGCCCCTTTCACTTTGAGAGCATTGGCTATCAACGGCAACGATTTATTAAATCTCGGCATTCCCGCGCCCAAGCTGGCGGGCATCTTGCACGAACTGCTCTTACATGCCGCCGTCAATCCCAAAGACAACGAAAAATCCCGTTTGTTACACCTTGCACGCGCGTTATATCTATAAAAAGCACGCTACCGTGTACGCGATGAAACGAAAAACCGCCTTTATAAGGCGGTTTTTCGTTATAATTTTTGCACGGTGATACCGTCTTCTATCGACGTTTCGTAAAAGTTCCTGTCGATTATGTGCGCGCCAAGACAATCCGTTTCCGCACTGAAATTTTCTTTAAACCCTTGTCTTGCTTCCGTCCTGTTCATCTTTCACGTGCACCTTGTTTTTCCTGTTTTTCTTCACGTAATACCAAATGATATAATATGCAATTCCGCCAAGTATCAACGCGACTGCAATCAACTGCGACGGACTCAAAAACGGCACGATTGTTTTTCCGCGGCTATCTCCGCGCGCAAATTCAATCAAGAACCGCCACACGCCGTACCCAATCATATACACGGGCAAAAGCGGAAATTTCTTCCCCTTGATCGGCTTAAAATACAACCACAAAATCATGCCCGCAATCGCGAAGAGCGCAAGTGCTTCAAAGAGCTGTACGGGCACAAATTTTCCGTACCCTTCGTCGGGGGTATCCATTTTAATGCCATACCAAGCGTCCGTTTGATTCCCGTGACAGCACCCTGCAAAAAGGCAACCGATTCTCCCGATACCGTGCGCAAGCGGCAACACCGCCGCCGCTATATCCGCCATTGCGGAAAGCTGCTTTACGGGCTCGTTGGCCTTACAATACTTTTTTCCAATGCCAAACCAAATCGCAAGATACCCAGCCGCGCCAAAAAGTAAACCGCCGTAAAAAGTCATACCCGTCGTTTTGGTGATTTTAAATACGCCTGTATCCATAAAGTTATAAAAGGCTTGGAACAAAATTGCGCCAAAAAAACCTATCACAATCGCCCCGAACGCGCCGAAGATAACAAGCTTTTGCAAACGGACGGAAAAACCGCGTTTTATCCCCATTTTATCCGCCACAAGCAGGGCGACCAAAATCGCGGCGACAATGCAAATTTCATATACGCCCATATCTAAAAACAACGTTTTATTATACATTTCCCGCCCCTTTTCTTTTATCAACGTTTGAGTATTTCTTTACTGATTATACAATACTTTCCCCCGTTTGTCAACGCTATCTATGAAATTTCCCCTTCTAAAGTACGCCCAAAAGGAGAAAACGATAGACTTTCCCCCGCCGTTATGTTATAATATCCATAGGTTTTAGCATAAAATGTACAAGCAGGAGCGCTTATGGAATTCATCGAAATTTTAAAAATTGTCGTACTCGGGCTTATCGAAGGGATCACCGAATGGTTGCCCGTTTCAAGCACGGGGCATTTGATTTTATTCAATCGGTTTTGGCCGTTGAAAGACGTTTCCCCGTCTTTTGCCGACATGTTTGAATACGTAGTACAACTTGCGGCAATCCTCGCCGTCGTCGTACTTTTTTGGAAGAAGCTTTTCCCGCTCGGGAAGGAAAAAACGGACAAAAAGAAAAAACTCGTATGGAAGAAAGACGTGCTTTCCATGTGGCTAAAAGTCATCGTTGCTTGCGTACCTGCCCTGCTCGCTTTGGTCGTTGACAAGCTTTTCGAGGACTTTTCCTCTACCACGACGACCGTGATTATCGCGGCGGCTTTGATCTTCTACGGCGTGGTATTTATCCTGATCGAAACCTTCCATAAAAAGGACGCAAAAGTACAAGAAATTTCTCAGCTTTCTTATAAATACGCGTTCTTTATCGGTTGTTTCCAAGTCCTCGCCTCTATCCCCGGTACGTCCCGCTCGGGCATCACGATTATCGGCGCGCTGCTTCTCGGCGTATCGAGAGTGGCGGCGGCGGAATTCACTTTCTTCCTTGCAATCCCGACCATGGTCGGCGCAAGCGGCTATAAGCTTTTGAAATTCTTCATGGACGAAGGCAGCATGAGCAGCGCGGAAATCGGCTATCTTGCCATCGGCTCGATCGTCGCTTTCGCCGTTTCCCTTTTCGCTATCAAGTTCCTTATGGACTTCGTGAAAAAACACGATTTCAAAATTTTCGGTTGGTATAGAATCGCGCTCGGTTTTGTGGTACTTAGCGCAATCGTAATCCCCTCTATTGTATAATTCACCAAAAAGAATAACGCCGCGACGGCTACTGCCGTCGCGGCGTTTTTTTATTCCGTTATTTAAATAATTTTTGCGCCCACGCCTTTCAGGATTTCCACCGCTTTTTCAGGGGTACCCGTCTTAAACGCAATCTTTGCGTGTCCGTCCGCGCCTGCGTACGAATACATATATTCCACGTTCACGCCGCCTTCGCCAAGCGCAATCAAGAGCTCGGAAAGCGCGCCCGCTTTATCAGGTACTTCCAATCCTACGAGCTCCACTTCCGAAGAAAGATAGCCCGCCGCGCGAAGCGCGTTCAATGCACTCGCATTATCTTCCGTGATAATACGCAAAATCCCAAAATCTTTTGTGTCCGCAATCGACAGCGCAAGCAAGTTTACGCCCGCTTCTTTCAATACCTTGCAGCAACCGCTCGCTTGACCTTCTTTGTTTTCCAAAAATACTGCGATTTGTTTAATCATCTCGTTTTCACTCCTTATACTTTCGACTTAAAATTTACGGCGGTCGGTAATACGTTTCGCTTTCCCTTCGCTACGCGCCACCGTTCCGGGAGGAACGAGCGTAATCTTCGCGCTAACCGACAAAGCAGACGCCATATCCGACGCGAGCTTCTTGCGGATTTCTTCCACGTGCGCGACTTCGTCAATCGAAATGGACGGCGAAAGTTCTACGACGATTTCCATTGTATCGAGGTTGTTGATACGGTCTACGTTGATGTGGTAATGAGGTTGAATATCCGCATTCTTTAAAAGTACGCTTTCAATTTGCGAAGGGAATACGTTTACGCCGCGAATAATAAGCATATCGTCGCTTCTACCCGTAATCTTGTTGAGCTTGATCGTCGTTCTTCCGCAAGGGCAAGGGTCCGCGTTCAAGCTCGCGATATCTCTCGTTCTATAACGAAGCAAGGGCATACCTTCTTTAGTAAGCGTCGTGATAACAAGCTCGCCCGATTCGCCGTAAGGCACCGGCTCAAGCGTATCCACGTCCACGATTTCGGGATAGAAATGGTCGTCTTGGAAATGCATACCCGTCTTATACTGACAGTCGCAAGCAACTCCAGGACCTGCAATTTCACTCAAACCGTAAATATCGCAAGCGCGAAGTCCAAGTCTTCTTTCGATGTCCTCACGCATGCCTTCCGACCAAGCTTCCGCGCCGAACACACCGCCTTTGAGCTTGATGTCCACGCCGGGCTTTAAGCCCATCTTTTCCATTTCTTCCGCAAGATAAATAATATACGAGGGGGTACAGCAAATAATATCCGCGCCGAAATCGGTCAAAAGCTGGATTTGTTTTTGGGTGTTCCCAGCCGACGCAGGAACGACGCAAGCGCCGAGCTTTTCGCCGCCGTAATGCATACCGAGCCCGCCCGTAAACAAGCCGTAGCCATACGCAACGTGGATAATGCTTTCTTCGTCCGCACCAGCCATAACAAGCGAGCGCGCCGCGCATTCACCCCAAACGTCAATATCGTTCATTGTATAGCCTGCAACGGTGAGTTTCCCCGTCGTTGCGCTCGACGCATGCAAGCGCACAAGATCCCGTTTCGGGCGCGCCATCATGCCAAACGGATATGCGTCACGCAAATCCTGCTTTACCGTAAAAGGAAGCTTGTAGATATCGTCAATCGACTTGATATCCTCAGGCTTCAGCTTCATTGCGTCCATCTTTGCGCGGTACGGTTTTTGGTTTTCGTACACATACTTGACCATCTTCACCAACCGCTCGGACTGCAAGACCTTTTTTTGGTCCGCGCTCATCGTTTCAAGTTCTTTTTGAAAATATTGCATATCGTATATTCCTTTGTTACAGTTTTTTCCTGTAACCGTCGCTTGCGCGGCATAAATTATTGTATATTTATCAGGTTAAACGCGTACCTGTTCCGCACATTTTACGTTAAACGCGATTAAAACCGAGTTCAAACGCTTTTAAATTCAAGTCACGAAATTTCGAAGGCACACAAGAAACGACCGCTTCGGTCATCACTTGTTTGTCAAAACCGAACAACTTGCAAAGTGCGCCGAGCATAACGATATTCGCCGCTTTCGCGCTGCCTGCTTCTACCGCCCAAGACTGCGCTTGAATGAAATAGGTGTTTTTATTTTCCGCTTGCATTTTTTCTTTCAAGCCGAACGGATACTCCGCCGCACCCAAAATGCAAGGCATAGGCAAAATTTTCTCTTCGTTGACGAGCAAAATCCCGTCCTTTTTCAAGTAATGCTTCACGCGCGCCGCTTCCAACGTTTCAAACGCGATAATCATGTCCGCACTGCCTTCCCATACGACGGGCGAATAAATCTTGTCTCCGATCCGCACGTGCGTGACAACACTCCCGCCGCGCTGACTCATGCCGTGGATTTCGGAAAGCTTACAGTCTTTCCCAAGCAGCATAGCATATTTCCCAAGCACGCGGCTCGCAAGTAAAGTCCCTTGACCGCCAACGCCCGCAATCAAAATATTCATCATATTACATGCCCTCCTTTTGTAAACAGTTGAAAGGGCAAACCTTCGCGCAAACTTCGCAACCTGTGCATTGAATCGGGTCGATAACGATTCCATCTTTACCCATACTAATGGCAGGGCAACCGAGCTTCATACAAACGCCGCAGCTTCTACAACCGTCCACTTTCACTTTAGGCTTTTGCGATTTATCGAGCAATGCGCAAGGTCTTTGCGCAATGATTACGCTCACTTCCTTAGACGCCGTCGCGGCTTTCACTGCTTTTTCCACCGCTTTCACGTCGTACGCGTCTACGATTTGCAAATCCTTAACGCCGCACGCTTTTACAAGCTCGTCGAGCAAAACGACGGGGGCAGGGTCGCCTTTAAGATTCTTCCCCGTTGCGGGGTGCTGTTGGTGTCCCGTCATGCCCGTCGTGGAATTATCTAAAATCATGAGCGTGATACCACTCTCGTTGTACACCGCGTTGATAAGTCCCGTCACGCCGCTATGTAAGAAAGTAGAATCCCCGATTACCGCCACGTTATGACTTTCACCGTCCGTTGCTTTCTTGAACCCGTGCGCCATACCAACGGAAGCACCCATACAAACGCAAGTATCGACCGCCGCAAGAGGCGCGACTGCGCCAAGCGTATAACAACCAATGTCGCCGTTAACAGTGCATTTTAATTTATTTAAAACGTAGAACACGCCGCGGTGCGGACACCCCGCGCACATTACGGGCGGGCGCATAGGTACTTTTTCCGCTTCCGCCGCGACGTCATAAGACATACCGAACGCCTGCAAAATCTTTGGCACAGAAATTTCGCCTTGCAACGAGAAAAGCTCTTTCCCCCTGCAAGAAATCCCCGCCGCTTTCAACGTATCCTCGATAAACGGCTCTAATTCTTCAATGACGTAAAGCTCCTTTACGTGCTTAGAAAATTCCAAAATGGCGGGGACAGGTACGGGATGAACCATACCAACCTTATAAACGTTGACATTTGGCAACGCTTCTTTCACGTACTCGTATACCACGCCCGAGCATACCACGCCGATTTCATTTTCATTCGTATATTCCGCTCTATTTGCCGCGCAGTTACACGAATATTCCATTAAAAGGTTATCGCGCTGTTCTACAAACACGTGTCTTTTGATTGCGTTTGCGGGCATCATAACGTATTTCCCGATCGCCTTTTCGTATTTTTTCAAAGGCTGTTCTTCTCTATCGCAAAGCTCAACCATACCGTGCGAATGCGCCACGCGCGTCGTTTCGCGCACGATGACGGGCGTATCGAATTTTTCACTGATTTCATAAGCAAGCTTGACGAATTCTTTCCCTTCGTTAGCGTCCGAAGGCTCAAGCATCGGCACGTGCGCGCTTCTCGCATAATAACGGCTATCCTGCTCGTTTTGCGAAGAATGCATACCAGGATCGTCCGCAACGACAATCACAAGTCCCGCGTTCACACCCGTATACGCCGCCGTGAAAAGCGGATCCGCCGCAACGTTCAATCCTACGTGTTTCATACACGCCATACTTCTCCCGCCAGCTACCGCCGCCCCGATCGCGACTTCAAGCGCCACCTTTTCATTCGGCGCCCATTCCGCGTACACGCCCTCGTGCTTTACGAAGTTTTCCGCAATTTCCGTGCTCGGTGTACCGGGGTAAGCGGAAAGCACTTTCACCCCTGCTTCATACGCGCCGCGCGCAATCGCTTTATTCGTCAACATCAATTCTTTCATTTTATTTTCTCTCTTCTTCGTATTTCTTTTTGAGTTCTTCCTTGTCCACGTCCTTGACAAACCCATTAAAATGGCACACGCAAACAATTTGTTCCTGCTCATCGCGGACAAGCACTTCCGAAACGGTATTATGCCCGACCCTTACGGTTTCCGTCGCCGTCGCCGTAATATACTTTGTCACCGCAGGCCGAATATAGGTGATTTGACCGGCTTGCGTTACCGACTTGGGATGAATAAAATTCGCATGCACCGCAAAAACGAAATCGGCAATCGTGTAAAGCATACCGCCCTGCACGCTCCCGTTTGCATTCAAATGCTCCGCACCGATTTCCGCTCGCGCCACCGCTTTTTCTTTCGTGACTTCCACAAGTTCTATGCCCGAAAGCTTTACGTAGCCGTCCTTTTCGAAAAATTTCACAAGCAATTCTTCGTCCGTCATTGCACCGCTCCAAAAAATTATGATTGTAATAATTATAACACACGCGCTCGCGTATTGTCAATGATTCAAATAAAAAAAGCCTGTTTGAAACAGGCTTTTTTATGCATTTTTTCGATTACAGCAACGTTTTCACAAACGCGTAGCTTTCAACGAGCAAAGGACTCTTTCCGTCTTCCGACCAAGATCCCATACGCTCAAACGTATAAGGTCCTACCCCGAAGCTTTCCTGTTCGCGCGTATGGAACGCGCCGAGCAAGTTTCTATTCCCTACCGTCAACGTGATTTCAAGTTCGTTTTCGCCCACCGCGAGATAATCGGACAAATCGAGCTTATAGCTGAACATCAATTTATCCACGTACTTGCCATTGACTTTCAGTTCCATTATGTGGAACCGTTTGTCAATCACGAGCACCGCATTGGTATCGTCCACGCACACCGTTTGTTTGAGTACGATATCCCCCGAGAAGAAAGGGTATCCTTCTTCAATCAAGGAAGAAATTTCCTTCTTTTGCTTACCAATACGGAAGTTTTTACCCAGCATAACGTTGTCCGCATTGCCCTTTTCAAACTCACCGAATACGCCAAAGTCGCCTTTAAGGTATACCGCTTCGATATCCGAATCGTACGCAAGGCAGTTCTTCAAGCTTTCCGTAACGTTTTCGCCAAAGAGCGCGTAATAAACTTGTTCGTTTTGGAAATAGTTCATCGTGATAAGCACTTCGTTCACGCCTTCACGCAAATATTTTGCCACGTCGTACTTATAAAGCGCTCTTTCCACGTCGGACGAACCGCAACGCTCCACCTTCACGCCGTTGATAAAAACTTCCAGCGTATTCGTATCCTCCGCAAGCAATACGCACTTTGTAGGTACGTCGTCCACCGTGAACTCGTATTTAAGATACAGCTTGCCCTCGTATCTACGCTTGAGCATTTCGTTGAACACGCCCATGTGGTGCCAAGGCTCGCTATAATTCACGCCGTCCGTCGAGAAACGCACGAAGTCGAGCGTGATATAGTTTTCGGGCGTACCGACAACTGTGAAATCGCCGTCAAGCTTAAGCTCTTTCAATTCCTTTTTCGCTACCGGCTCGCCGTGGCAAAGGTAAAGCACGTAGGACTGTCCTTTATCGAAATGGAACTTCTGCCCGACCGTCGTATACTCGTCTTTCAAAATATCGTAAGAGGAATACGCCGTAGCGCCCTTTGCAATGATTTCCACGTCCGCTTCTTCGCCAAGGTTGACTACGTAGATAAGCGTTTTGCCGTCCTCGTCTTTTCTCATAATCGAACGGATATCGGTGAACTCGCCGCGAATTGCATAGGGCTGCGCCGCCGCGATTTCTTCCCACGTAACGTTACTTGCAAGGTAGGAATAATCGTATTCTTCCCCTTCCAAATACGTAGGTTTTTCGTCCGTCAACAAGACCCTGCCCCCTGCATTTACAAATTCACGGAGCAATTTTTCCGTCGTTTTGTCCATCGTGTAAATCTTCGGGAAAACGAGATATTCATACGCGCAGTTGCCCAAAACAAGCTTCTTGCCTTCGACTTTGCCGTACTTTGCAAGCAAGGTTTCGTCGATAAAGTGATGGGAAATTTGGTCTTTTGCGAGCTTTGCCGCAAGTGCCGAGAATGCGTCTTCCAATTCCCCGATATCGTGTCTTGCAGCATCACGCTTGTAGTTCAAATACGTGCTGCGAATCGGGTGCAACACACCTACGTTTGCAAATTCTCTACTCTCCGCCAAAATCTTGCCAAGAACGGAGAAATAATCGTTGAACTGTTTGAAATTCTTCTTCACCCAAGGGTTTACGGTCGAGTAATGTGCGGGATAATCGCGTTTTCTTTGTCCGTGTTCCGCATAGGGAAGAAGGTGCTGGCACATCAAGTTTACGCCCGCTACATATTGACACTCCGCAATCATTTTAAGCTCTAACGGAGTGACGTCCCAACCGCAACAGCCGTACGTTTCCGTGATGACCTGTTTTTTGCCAAGCTGTTCGCAAACGGACGAAACCTGCTTAGGCGCGATTTCATTCGTAATCCGTCTGCCAAGGTAGTCGATTCCGGGAATATGCTCGTATTCATAGAAAGGCATACAACCGCCGCAACACCACATTTGCCCGCCAAGGAAGGTTTCTTCTACATAATGTCCCGTAAGCTTATAGCCGTTTTCGTCGCACCAATCATATATTTTCTTACTGAAATTTTTCAGCATCAAATCCTGCATTGTTTTCCAATACTTATAACGGAAGGCGCGATACCCTTCCTTTTCCACGAACAAAAGCCCAAGCCCGTCGAGAATGTCTTCCCCGAGCTCTTCCTTAAAATAAGGCGCAAGGACTTTCGTATAGGGGGTACCCCAACGGTAGTATTGCGGCTCGTCCGTAAAGAACCCTTTCAAAGAATAGGTGTCTCTCTTTTTGTATTCTTCGTGCGTCATTGCGATGAATTTATCCACCACTTCGCCGTTCAAAACGTCCGCCGTAGAAGTCGCATAATGCTCATATACGTTCAAGCAATTTTCGCATGGCTCATTAATTCGTCTTAACCGTGCCCCGCTCATATCGTAAGAAACGAGCGCGTTTTCATCATACTTCCCAACCGTAAAAGTTAAGAATCGATCGTGATTTTCAATATCTTCCAAAAGCTTACCGCCGACAAAACCGCTCGGCCAACCGTTCTCGTCGTATGCGTACGCTTCCATGCCGAGTTCTTCCGCTTTTTCCGAACAAGCTTTGATACAGTTAAACCACTTTTCGCCGAGATATTCCGTTTTTAAACCGCCGCGCGCGTGCATAAAAAAACCGCCCACGCCGTTTTCATTCATCCACTCGACTTGTTCCACAAGCCCTTGTTCGTCCAACTCGTCGTTCCAGGACCAAAAGGGTATACATTGATATTTTTTTTCTGTTTCTCTCATAATTGAAGTTCCTTTATTTTTCCAGTCAAAAAAACAAAAAACGGCGCACACGGCGCAAGAATCGCGCCGCGAACACGTCGTTTCACATTATTAAAGCAAATAGTAAGGCATTTCCACGCCAAGCTGTACGCTTGCAAACTTTTCCTTTGGAACAGATTTTTCGACCGCTTTCTTTGCAGGCGCTTTCTTTGCCACAGGTTTCGCAGCAGACTTTGCCGCCGTCTTTTTTACAGCCGCAGCCGTCTTCGCTTTAGGCGCGGCGTTTGCTTTCGTCGCTTCCTCTACGGGCGCGATAAGTTTTTCCACTACTTGAGGGTCGGGATTTGCAAGCACATTACTGTTCTCCATATCGGGCGCAGAAGTTTTCACCTTCGAATAACCGTTGTTTTCCACTCTCTTGATTGCATTCTTACCGATGGGCATAATCCATAATCTCCTTTGCAAGTTTTGTATATTCGACCGCGCTGCGGCTCGATTTCTTAAATATAACGACGGGTTTGCTATTATCCTGCGACCATTCCACTGCGCTGTCCACACGGATATAGTTTTCAAACAAGCGCGCATTTTCCATTTCCTTGAGCGTTTCCATCGTTTGCTTGAAATATTTCTTTCTCTCGTCCGCTTTCGTCACGGCGATACCGAGAATTTGGAGTTTCGGCGCGATATTTTTCGCTTGGTTGACAAAGTCAAACATGTTTGCCAAGCCGAACAACCCCCAAGGACTGGCTTCTACTGGAATTAGCACGTAATCGGACGCGCACATAATGTTCATTACCCAACCGCCAAGCGTCGGGGGAGAGTCGATCAAAATATAATCGTAATACCCTTTTGCGCGAACACGTTCCAAGCATTTTTTAAAGACCGTTTCTCTTTGCCATTTCGCGAACAAATCAAATTCGATTGCGCTCATAAGCGAAGTCGAGGGCACAATATCCAAGCCCTTAATGCCCGTTTCCACGATATAATCGGACAAATCTCTCTCTCCTACGATTGCGCGGTAGATATTCTTTTCCCCTTTCGCGTACTCGTAAGCTTGCTCCTCATCGAAGAAAGAAATGGTGAGATTCAACTGCATATCCCCGTCAATCATCAGCACTTTTTTGCCCGCCAACGCAAGCGCACAGCCTACGTTAGAGCAGGTCGTCGTCTTACCGCTGCCACCCTTGTTGTTCGCAAATGCGATTACGATTGTTTTGCTCATAGTTTCTCCACTCTTATAATAACCAGGTATCTAAACCCGACTTTTCATTTGATTTTTTGGGCGTAACCGTCGGTTTTTTGAACGTTTTTACGCGTTTTTTCACATCCGAATCGTCTTGTAAATACGCCGCAAGCTCGGGAATCCCCGCTCCCGTAAACGAACTTACGGCAAAAATCTTTTTACAGCCCGCAAGCTGTAACCACCTGCGCACCCGTTCTACGTTCGCATCGGGCTTATCAATACCCGTGATGATTCCAATCGCTTCGCGATTGACCATACTCGTAAGACAGGGCGAGAAAATGGAATACGGTTCGTTTGCCGAAAGCACCAACCCAACGACGTCCGCCTCGTAGGCATAAAGCGCCAACGCGCCGCTCGTTTCACGGCGTTCGGTGTATTCGCCCGGCGTGTCGATTACGGTGTCGAGATAATTGACGTACTGTGTTTTATAATATTTGATTTCTTCGCCGCGCAAAGCCTGCGTAAGGGTAGTTTTCCCCGCCGCGACCCTGCCGAACAACATAATTTTTTTCATAATAACGATTAGGTTTTTGTCACGTCGCAGCAAATATAATCGAGCTTCTTAACGAAATATTCGCGGATCGCCGTGAATGCCGACTCCACCGAGGAAACCGAACCCGTAATAATAAGCGTACCCGTGAATCTATCCACAAACCCGATTTCCGCGCCCGAAGACTTCATCGCAATATCCGCCGCGATGACCGCACTTTCGTAAGGAATAACAGTCAAAACGCCGATCGCGCTGCGCGTATAATCCGCTTGGGGGTCTAAGCCAAGCTTGGTATAAAGCACTTCACCGGGGTTTGCGATGATGTGACAAAGAGTAATTTGTTTCCCGGGAACGAATTCTTGTATAATTCTCGGGGGCATTTTTTCGTGAATATCCATAGTTCACTCCTAAATGGTTTTTGTAAATTTGAAATTGTTTCGTATATATCGCCGAAAACGTCGGATATGCGAGCACTTCAAGGCGCCGTAAGGGAGCATACCTATATAGGAATACTAAAAACAATATCTCGTTTAATACACGTCGCCCATAGCAATACGCGCTATCTTAAAAAATGTCAGCAAGACACTAAATCTCGTCCGCCGAGACTCTCGGCTTAGCCGCCGATTTGGCACTTTAAGCCGCTCTCTTCCGCCACCGACAGCAAATACTCCATTCTCTCCTGTGAGGGCGGCTCGATATCTTTGAGCGAATAATTACGCTCCAAGCCGGCGTATTTATCCTGCCCTAAACGGTGGTACGGAAGCAAATGATGTTCTTTGACCCCAGGCAGGGTCGCGGCGAATTTCGAAATCGCGCGAATTTCTTCCGCGGTATCGTTAAAGCCAGGTACAACAGGCGTGCGGATAATCAATTCCACGCCGCTTGCTGCGAGCTTTTTTGCATTCTCCAAAATCCGCTCGTTGGGCGCGCCCGTGTATTCCTTATGCTTTGCCGAATCCATGTGTTTGACGTCCATTAAATACAAATCTAAGTACGGCAAAATCTTTTCAATCGTTTCATACGGTGCGTTGGCAGTCGACTCCACCGCCGTATGCAAACCGTATTCTTGGCAAGCACGGAGCAAATCCCGCGCAAAATCGGGTTGACCTAAGATTTCACCGCCCGAAAGGGTCACTCCGCCGCCGCTGCGCCGATAAAAATTCTCGTCCGCAAGAATTTCGGGCATAATCTCGTCCACCGTCACGTCCTTACCGACAATCTTTTCCTTACCGTTTTCGAGCATCGTTTGAATCTCATAGGACTGCGATTCAGGATTACAGCACCATGCACAACGCATAAAGCAACCTTTAAAAAAGACAATGGTACGGATTCCCGGTCCGTCATGGATCGAGAATCTTTGAATATTGAATATTCTACCTTTCGTCTTGTAATGACTCATAGTCGCTTTCCTTTTCTTTCCGCATTTATGGTCCGCGGTAGCGCACCGCTTAGAAGCCCTGTTCGGTACGATTGATAATATCGTCCTGTAACGAACGGGACAAGGTCGTGAACAACGCGCTGTAACCTGCAACGCGGACAACCAAGGTCTTGTATTTTTCGGGGTTCTTTTGAGCGTCCAAAAGGGTTTCGCGCGTAACCACGTTAAACTGCATATGCATGCCCTTTTGATCGAAATAAGAACGAATCAACGCCGCAAATTTCGTAAGCCCGCTCATACCCGCAAGCGCCGACGGATGGAACTTTTGATTCAAAAGCGTACCGTTGCTCGCTACGCCTTGTTCGAGTCTTGCCACCGAATTTGCCGTCGCCGTAGGCCCTTTCACGTCTCTACCCGACGCAGGACCGATACCGTCCGCAATTGGCGTAAAGGCAAGTCTGCCGTCGGGCGTTGCACCCGTTTGCGCGCCAAGGGGCACGTTTGCTGATACGGGGTACAACCCAGCTTGGAAAATACCGCCGCGAGGGTTCTTATATTTTTCTACTTCCTTGGTGTACGAGTTGCCAACTTCGCGTGCGAACATATCCGCTTCGTAAATATCGTTGCCGTATTTAGGACAGGTTTCATCGATCAAACGCTTGATTTCGCGGTATCTTGCCTTTTTATCGGCAGGAATTCCGCTTGCCGTCGTCACTTCTTGATAGATCGCGCGAATCACGCCTTCCGTTACTTCCACGCCTTCTTCCGCAAGCGAACAAGCCACTTCGTTTGTGATTCTTTCCGCCGCGCTACCCGTCACACCGTAGCCGAAATTCGCTTGAATCGCTTCTTTCAACTCGGACATGGTTACCGTCTTTTGCTCAAATACAAGTTGTTTGACCGCGAGCAAACCATCCGTGTTGTTCGCAATGCCAAAGCCCTGAGGCCCTGTGAAATTATAGATTGCGCCACCCTCTTGCAGGGATTTTCCGCGACCGATACAGTCGTCTACCATGCAGGATTGGAAAGGCAAAGGACAACGAGTCGCATGCGCCACGTCGATCGCGTTGTTCGCGTTTACAAGCAATTTAATGAAATAGTTTTGTTGGGTCTTGTACGCATTGAAGAATTCTTCAAAGGTTTGCATTTGCGTAACGTCGCCCGTTTCAGGCCCGATTTGTACGCCTTTATCCACACCGTTCGAGAACACAAGCTCCATCGGACGGCACATATTAAAGAACGCCGCGTCGTGCCAACCGTCCGTCTTTGCGCCCTTTTGCGGTTCTACGCAACCGATAATGCAATAATCTCTCGCATCTTCGAGCGTAAGTCCGCGCGCCATAATGGACGGAATGATAACTTCATCGTTATAATAAGCAGGCAAGCCCGTACCCAAACGGGTCAACGCCGCCGCTTTAATCATCAAGGGTTGAGGCGTACCGTTCCATACGCGAATGGAAATGGACGGTTGAGGAAGGGGCACGTGCATAGCCGCTTCCAAGCACATATACGACAAATCGTTCGTCGCATCCATGCCGTGGATATCTTGACCGCCGACAATCAAGTTTTGGAACATACCGTAGCCTGCAAACCCGTCCGCCGAACCTGCGTCACGCACTTTATTGATGTCATTGAGTTTTACCCAAATACAGTCGATAAGCTCTTGCGCTTGCTCGAGCGTAAGCTTCCCTTCGTCAATATCTTTCTTATAGAAGGGGTACATGTACTGATCGAAACGACCGGGAGAGATGGAATGACCGCTCGATTCCACTTGCAACAAAAGCTGTACGAACCAGAAAGATTGACAAGCTTCATGGAAATCTCTCGCCCCAAATTCGGGTACGTGCATACAGTTTTTCGCGATTTTTTCAAGCTCCGCTTTGCGTTCAGCGTTACGTTCCTTGCTCGCCATTTCCTTAGCAAGCTTTGCATATCTTCTCGCATATTCTACCGCCGCTTCGCACGATTCGATAACCGCGCGGAGGAAGTTACTTCTTTGTACGTATTCGGGATCGGAAACGTCGAGCTTTTGAAGCGCCGACAAAGCTTCCGCCATAATGCCGCGATAGCCTTGCTTTAAGACTTTTTCATAGTTGACGTTCACGTGTCCGATACCGTTATAGAAATAGTTACCGGGGGTGAACATACCGTGCTTCACGAACGCTTCGTACGCCTCGGGCGCCATATTCGCTTTCGCAAGATCGCTATTCGTCTTTCCTTTCCAATAGGGATACGCGCCGCGAAGTTCTTGCTTCGTCTTTTCACTGATGAAGAACGGGTCCGCCGCACGGGTTGCGACCGTGTCGAATTCCGCTTCCAACCATTCGTAGGAATATTCAGGGAAAACCTGACAGCCGCGCGGAGCAACCGTCGCACTACCGACAACGAGTTCGTTGTCGCGAATCACGATGGGAATATTGCGCAAAATGTGCGCAAACGCCGCGCTTCTACGCAAAATGATGGGCAACGCTTCCGTTTGCTTATAACTTTCCGTCACTAGAAGTCCGCGTGCAGACTCAATTTCAGGCATTTTTTCATAGAGCGCATTCACCAATTTTTCTATTCTTGCGCTTTTTTCAATGACAAATTTGATGTTTTCCATACTTATTTACACCTTTCATCGCATACCTGCCCTGCGCATTTGCGCAAAACAGTGAATTTTTAAAGCTGATTCCAAAGATCCGCGTGGGGAGCTGCAATCACCGAAGTCGAAGAAAGCTGACCGCTTGTAATCGCGTAATTTGCGCCGGCTTCCACCGCCGCCGTCACGTCGCCGACTTCGCCAGTAAGCATAATCACGCCCTTGCCTCCCATACCGCGCGAAACGCGAAGATCGAAAATTTCCACTTTCGCCGTCTTGACCGCAATATCCGCTGCCTTGATCGTCGTCGCCGCCGAGTACGTTTCGATAAGTCCAAGCGAACCTTTTCTTTCGCTCGTTTGCGTGCCGAAGAGCGCCTTAATGACTTGTTCGTCGATACGGCCCATAATCGAGCTGTCGATAATGTATCCTTCAAACTTTGCTTGTACGTGGTTGACCGCCGCCGTCACGTTTGAGATTGAGCCCGTCAAAATAATTTCATATTTTCCGGGACAAGAAGGATGCGCCGCAATCAGCTCTACGCCCGCGCTCTTGAGTGCCGCGTCCGTTGCTTCCACACCTTTAGGAATACTCTTTAATTCAATTACACCGATTGCTTTAAACATTATGCTTCATCCTTTTCTATGATAATTCTATCGCTATATACGCTTACTTTGCCCGAAATGGACGCGTATTGGGGAAGAGAAAGTCCTTCCGCCGCTTCCGCGATTTTGTCGCCTTTTTTTACGTATACCCCATCTTCTACACAAGGCACGCTCGGCGCGCCGATGTGTTGACGAAGTAAAATTTCCACTCTAGAATAGTTGGTTTGTTGACCGATATATTTCCCGACTTTATCAAACCTTGCCACACCCAGTGTGTTTGCCCAACGCTCGGAGGGTACCATTCGCCAACCTCTTTCCGGCGCGGGATAAACGTCCTCTTTTCCAACGTAGCGCATCTTGTTTTTCGCAAGAAGCGCTTTGTACTCGTTGATGACCGCCTTAGGTGAAATCCCTTGACAGCAAGCAAGAGATTCGCAAATACCGCAACCGCAACAAAGAGTCGCCGAAATGACCATTTCAGGGAGTACGGTAGCCGCACCCTTCGCCGTCCGCACCATTTTATGCGGCTCGAGCGGATACCCCAAAAGGTGTCTCGGGCACATATCCGTACAACGGGTACATTGACAGCACGCCGTTTCCGCCCTTGCAATCGACTTATCCCCGTCCAAGAATTTGGACTGCGCCGCCTCGCAATTTTCGGGTAGAATCAAAAGCCCTTTCGTGGTTTTTGTAATTACCGCACTGTCGGGATCTATCACTTTACCCATCGAAGGACCGCCGTCCAAAACGATATGTCCTTCGGGGATTATGATCGAATTTTTGTTGAAAAGTTCCGCCACGGTAACGCCGATAGGAACTTTCACCACAATCGCTTCGGGGATATTCCCTGCAATCGTGAGATATTTTTCCGTAAGGTTTTCCCCACGCTTTAACTTCACCGCGATATTGTAGAAAGTTTCTACGTTCAAAACGATTACCCCTGCGGTGATGGGGAGATTCCCAGGTCGCACTACGCGCCCCGTCGCTTGATATATCAAGCTAATTTCATCGCCCATCGGATACACGTCGGGCAACGTTCTTAAAATAATTCTATCCGCAAGCTTCGTTCCGTCTTTCAGCTTTAAACGGATTGCCGTATGCTCTTTCACGCACAAAAGCGCGCAAGGGATTTTTGCATAGTCAAGCACTGCTTGAATCCCCGAAAGGACCGTCGGCATTTCTTTTTGAAGAAGAATATAGTCGGTATAGAGCAAAGGCTCGCATTCCGCGCCGTTTATGACAAGCGTATCCGCCCCGTCCGCTAATTTTGCGTACGAGGGAAAACCTGCGCCACCTGCGCCGACTATTCCGGATTCTTTCATCAGTTCTTTCAATTCCATAATAACAATGACCTACCTTCTAATCAAGGTAATACTAATACGGCAAGACCCTAAGACTTGCCCGCGGTGGCTCACCGCTTAATAATCGACGATACCTACTATCACCGCATCACAAGGCGCGTTCGTATTCAGAAGCGCAAGACGCGCAGAACTGCCCGTCGTGATGAGTACGGTTTCCCCGATACCTGCGCCAACGCTATCCACAGCAATGATAAATTCACCCGTAAGCTCGCCGTTTTTCATGATTTCCACTTCCATAAACTTCGAGCCCACCAAGGATTCTTGCTTTCTCGTGGAAACGATGTGCCCTCTGATAATTCCTCTTAACATACCGTTACTCCTTTACAACTTTGACTTTAGAGCCGTTGCCGATCCCGACCGCGTTTGCGTCATCCGTATCCACGTGCATTTCCAAGCGGAAATCCTTATGCACGCGCACTTGTACGTCATACCAACGCGTACGGCGTTTTCCATTCACGTCCACCGTAACGTAATCGCCGTCTTTCACGCCAAACGCCGCGCCGTCCGCAGGCGACATATGGATATGCCTATTCGCGATAATACAGCCTTCCTTAAGCTGAACAACGCCCTTCGGCCCGATAATGGTTACGGGCGCAGAACCTTCCGTCTTGCCCGATTCTCTTACGGGGGGCTTAACCTTCAACACGTAGGAATCCGTCGCGGAAATTTCCACCTGCGATTTCCCGCGAAGAGGGCCTAAAACGCGTACGTTTTCGATAGGGCGCATTGCAGGCCCAATCAACGTGAGCGTTTCTTTACAAGCATACTGACCGGGTTGAGAAAGGTCCTTCATCGGGGTAAGCTCGTAGCCAGCGCCAAAGAGGGTTTCCAAATCCGCCTTATTCAAATGAATATGCCGATTCGACACACCTACCGGCACTTCGCCGTTTGCATTCGAAGACGCGGGAATATCATTCCCGTCAATGTTCGCAAGTACTTTTTTTACCAATTCCGCAATTTGCGCATTAGAAAATTCCATATTCTTTCCTTCCAAAATTGTTTTTTTGCTAACTTAGCCAAGCGTAAAGGCGCGTACGCGCGCGTACACAAAGCATTCAATATTATGAAAACTTCCCCGTACTGCCTGCCCTACGACAGGCAGTACGGATATTCCGTCTTTTTAAAATGTTGGGCTATCGCCCTTTATCCACTTTAAATTATTTGATCGAGGGAAGAAGTTTTTCAACGTCCATATGGGGACGAGGGATTACGTGCGTAGCGATAACTTCGCCAAGAACCGTAGCTGCTGCCGTACCAGCTTCAACTGCCGCCTTAACTGCGCCAACGTCGCCGCGAACCATAACGCTTACCAAACCGCTACCGATCTTTTCGCTGCCGATAAGTACAACGTTTGCCGCCTTTACCATAGCATCTGCTGCTTCGATTGCCGCTACAAGACCTCTGGTTTCAACCATACCCAATGCTTCCATTTGTTTAATCCTCCTAGATTAATTTTAATTTGTTTTTATTTTTATGTTTTCGGGCACTCCCCCCGAATTTGTTTTGTTACTAGCCCGTCGTTAAGAATTTCATAACGTCGGGGTGCGGGCGCGCGATTACCTCGCACACCTTTACGTTACCGACTTCCGCCGCCGCAGCTGCGCCCGCTTCGAGCGCCGCTTTAACCGCGGAAACTTCACCTTCAACGACGATTGTGACCAATCGACCGCCGAGCCGCTTTTCTACGTGTATCAGCCGAACGTCGGCTGCTTTTACCATAGCGTCAAGCCCGGTGATTGCGGCAACCATAGCCTGTACTTCGAGTAACGCTATTGCTTTCATTGAATTTCTCCTTTCCTGTTCTTTCAAAAATGTGGAGAAGGGTTTCCCCTTATGCACTTTTTAATTATTTGATCGAGGGAAGAAGTTTTTCAACGTCAGCGTGAGGACGAGGAATTACGTGCGTAGCGATAACTTCGCCAAGAGCCGTAGCTGCTGCCGTACCAGCTTCAACTGCCGCCTTAACTGCGCCAACGTCACCGCGAACCATAACGCTTACCAAACCGCTACCGATCTTTTCGCTACCGATAAGTACAACGTTTGCCGCCTTTACCATAGCATCTGCTGCTTCGATTGCTGCAACCAAACCTCTGGTTTCAACCATACCCAATGCTTCCATCATAATTGTAATTCTCCTTAAATTATATTTTTTATTTTTTATCTTAATTTGTCTTTGCCAAGAGCGCTCAAACGAGCAAACCATTCGATCTCTTCGCTTTGTCTTGCAATTACCTTATGAGTAATGTACAATTCCCTTTTTTCAGCTTCGGCTTTACCCGCCGCGACCGCTGCTTCGACTGCCGCTGCGCTGCCTTCTACTTTAATCGCCATGACCAAAGGCACGCGTGCGGAATCCCCTGCCGCGGGCTTATTTTTGTCGATAGCTACGACTTTTACGTCCGCAGCTTTCGCCATAGCGTCCGCGACAACGATCGACGTTGCGAAACCGAATACTTCTATCATGCCAAGTGCCATATTGTTCTCCTAATGTTGGATTTTCGTTTCGTTTTTCAAAAATGGGTAGATGCGAGCAGTTCAAGGCGCGGCGAGTACTTTGATGGGAACATACTTATGCGTATGTGACCGAAAAGCGCGGAACCGCAACGTCGAAATGCGACGCATATGCACATTTTACTTGTTTACGAAACAGATCTTAATCCCCTTTTGCGCCACATTCACTTCCATCGCTTCGTTGAGTTGATCAAGCGGGAATTCGTGCGTAATCAAATCTTTGATGGGAATGTTCATTTCGCGCGCTTGACGAAGGAATGCCATCGTCGTGGGATAATCATCCGCCGAATAGTCCCAAGAACCAACGAGGTTGATTTCCTTATTGCACATCGCGAAGTGGGGATTTACATTATATTCGCCGTTGTTGACGAAGAAGCCCATTTCGCAAAGACCGCCGCCGCGACGGATATATTCGAAGATATCCTTTGCAGCTGCAGGCGCGCCCGTGCATTGGAACGCGAAGTCTGCGCCCACACCGTTGGCTACGCTCTTGACAAGCTTCACTCTTTCTTCTAACGTCGTCACTTCCTTGAAGTTGACAATCGTTTTCACACCGAGCTTTTTCGCCATTTCTAAACGCATCGGCGTACCATCGATCGCGATGATGTGGTTGATACCCGCCGCACGGAGTACGCTGATCATTACAAGCCCTACAGGGCCAAGACCTTGAATAAGGACTTTGGAATTGAAGTTGATAAGACCCGTCGTTTGCGCTCTCTTCAATGCGTGTACGCATACGCAAGCAAGCTCGAGAATCATTCTTTCCTTAAGGTCAAGGTCGTTTACCACGAAATACGTAGAACCCTTACCGCGGATAAGAAGGTATTCCGCAAACCAACCTGTGAAGGGATTCGCGTCATTATGGGGAATCAACCCGAACACGCCTTGCTTATCGCAAAGGTTGGTGTTTGCAGGGTGGTTACGGCACACGTGGCATTCGCCGCAGCTGATAACGCTCGTTACAAGCTTATCGCCGACTTTGATGGGCTTGCCCGACGTGTCGCATTTGATGTTTTTACCAAGGTAAACGATTTCACCCGTACCTTCGTGACCGAGCGTTACGGGAATAATACCGAAAGGATCGGCTTTCCATTCGTGAACGTCCGTACCGCAAACGCCGCAACCTTCTACTTTTACAAGAATGTCGTCGTCGTTAAGCGCAGGACTGGGGAATTCTTTCACTTCGATTTTTTTCTGTGCGGTCAACATCGCTACTTTCGCACTCTTGGGAATTTTACCCGAGCAGGAGGACTTTGCTCCGCCCATTTCCCCGAGAATCTTACGAACGATGCTTTCCACTTGAGAAGAAGTAATATCCATGTTCTGTTCTCCTTTTAGATAATTCTGAAATAGTCCGTCATTACGCAGCGTCTAAATCTGGTAAAGCTGCGTGCGCTCGTCAAGCCTTCGCCCGTAGGACCAGCGATGGTGAAGGTCGTATGTCCTTCGCCGCCGAAGCCGATACCTGCATACGAAGGCGCATTCTTTACGAAAATCGTCGTTTCCACCGCTCTTGCGAAACGGGTGAGATGATCAATATTCTTAGAGTGCATGTGCGCCGTATGACGGTTGCCGTGCTCCGCTTTAACAGCCAAATCGATCGCTTCGTCAATGTTGCTTACGCGAACGATGGGAAGAATGGGCATCATCAATTCGTGCTGTACGAAAGGATGATTGAAATCCGTTTCACAAATGATACAACGAATGTCGGGTCCCACTTTCACGCCGATTTTTTCCAAAAGTACCGCCGCGTCGCGACCTACGCAGTCACGGCTGACCGTCTTTTTCACAATACCCGTCTTGGGATTTTTAACGTCCACAAGCACGATGTTTGCAAGCTTTGCCGCCTGTTCCGCGCTGATTTTATACGCACCGTTCTTTTGCATTTCGGAAATAAGCTCGTCCGCAACGTTTCTGAATACGAACACTTCCTTTTCCGCGATACAAGGCAAGTTGTTATCAAACGAACAACCGTCGATGATGTCCTTACCCGCTTTCTTGATGTCCGCGGTGTCGTCCACGATAACGGGGGGATTGCCCGCGCCTGCGCCGATAGCTTTCTTACCGCTCGAGAGCACCGATCTTACAACGCCCGGGCCGCCCGTACAAACGAGCAAGCGAATGTTGGGGTGCTTATACATAATCTGCGCCGTATCAAGCGTGGGTTTGATAACTGACGCTACCAAGACTTGCGGACCGCCCGCCATCGCGCTTGCGCGATTGACAAGGTCTACCGCATAGTTGGAGGTTGCAATCGCGTTGGGGTGAGGGTTAAACACCACGCCGTTCCCTGCAGCGATCATACCGATACTGTTACAAATAACCGTTTCCGAAGGATTGGTACTGGGAGTGATACTGCCGACTACGCCGAAAGGCGCCATTTCCGTCAAGGTCAAGCCGTGATCGCCCGTCTTGGCATGAGATATAATATCCGCCGTGCCGGGAGTCTTGTCCGCAACGAGAATATGTTTCGCGGTCTTGTGAGCAACGCGCCCCATTTTGGTTTCCGCAACGCCAAGGTTCGCCATTATGTTAGCTTCCTTGCGGCAAAGTTCACGAATCGCGGCAATGACCTTTTCACGTTCTTCGAGCGACATAGCGCGTACTGCTTTGTACCCCGCCGTTGCTGCGTCAATCGCGTCGTTCATGTCCGCATATACGCCGATATATCTCTTACCGTTGTATTGCGATCCGTCCCAATTCGCCTTCGGCGCTACTGCGCCGCCGTTGAGATTTTTAATGACCGCGGCAATCACTTCCTCAATCTGGGCTTCAGTCCAATTGATTGCCATTGTTTTTCTCCTTATTTACTAGTACTTAATGCGAAGATGCGAGCATTTCAAGACGCCGTAAGGGCGCATACCGATAGTATGCAACCGAACGGCAACGAAGAAAGGCGACGCATATACGCGTTAAAATTATTTGCCGAGCGCTGCGAGAACTTTTTTCGTAATCGCTTCAACGAGTTCCGCATTTGCACAGTTGCAAGCGGGTTCGTCGTCGTATTCGATACCAGGATGACGGCCGGGAAGATTCATCTTCTTACGGAGATCCATCAATTTCGCAAGTTGGTCACGGGAAATTTCGTGTACTGCGCCAAGGTCCATTGCGTGCTTGCAAATAACTGCGTTGAATTCTACTTCTTCCATAACGAAGAACGCTTTCGTAAGGTTGCAACCAACCGTCAAAGCGCCGTGGTTACGGAGCAAGAACGCGTCGTGGTTATGAATGTAGGGATCGAGCGAATCGGGAATTTCCATCGTAGAAGGAGTACCGTAATCGCAGGTAGGAACAGCGCCGATCGTAAGTACTGCTTCGGGAAGAACGTACTGATCAAGGTCGATGTCCGCAACGGTGAAAGCGGTAGCAACAGGAGGATGCGCGTGAACGACTGCGGTTACGTCAGGACGTTCGCGGTATACTCTCATGTGCATTTTAATTTCGGACGAAGGGTTAAGCTTGCCTTCGAGTTTATTACCGTCTTTGTCTACTTTGATGATCATGTCAGGCGTCAAGGATGCCTT
>JAFTQI010000018.1 GCA_017462825.1 Clostridia bacterium
ATTTGCAAGCTGGAAAGTTACGGCATACAAGCTTACGATTGTAAACGGCGATAGCGAAAAGGTTATCACGTTCGGCGTTGAAGCCAACGGCGTAGACGCAAGTATCGACAGCTTGGCATTTGTATTGGCAGGCGAACTTCCCAAAGAAACGGTTGAATATAGCTATGCATGGGAAGAAACAATTCCCGAAACGTTTGAATTGAAAGATTACACGTTCACGGTAGTAGCTACGGCGAAAGTTGTAGAAGCTACGATCTCTGAAGCACTTGAAGCTACTGACGGTACGGCAGTAATCGTATCGGGTACGGTATGCACGGTTAATACGGCTTGGAGCGATTCTTATAATAACATTTCCGTAACTATCACGGATTCTGACGGCAACGAATTGTACGTTTATAGATTGGCTACCAAGGTTGCGCTTGGCGACGTTATTACGATAACGGGTAGCATGGATACCTATAACGATAAGAGACAAATCGCACAAGGTGCAACGGCTGAGATTACAGGTCACGATTCCAGTTATGATTACAAAGAAATGTCGATTGAAGAAGCTATTAAAGCTGCGGATAATACGAACGTTATCGTAACGGGTACGGTTGTTGAAATTAAGACTGCTTACAGCTCTCAACACAACAACATTTCCGTGGATATTGCTGATGAAAACGGTACGCGTCTTTACGTTTATAGACTTACGGGCAACGTAGAAGTAGGTCAAATTATTAAGATTAAGGGCGCTATGGCAACCTATCAGGAAGCAAGACAAATCACGGGCGGCACGTTTGAGGTAGTTGGTACGCACGAATGCTCGAAGTTCACGGACGCGACCTGCGAAAATCCTGCGGCTTGCGTAGTTTGCGGCACGGAAAAAGACGACGTTTTAGCGGAACATAATTACGTAGACGGCACTTGTTCGGTTTGCGGTAAGGCGGAAGAAGTTGTTCCTCCTACGAGCGAAGAACCCGAAGTTCCTCCTACGAGCCAAGACCCCGTAGATCCCGAAGAACCCGAAGAAGACAAAGAAAAGAAAGGCTGCTTCGGTACGGTTACCGGTATCGGCATGGCAAGTGCATTGACGGCAGTTGGCGCGGCGCTTATTATCAAAAAGAGAAAGGAAGACTAATTCCCTTCTAAATCTCAATGAATAAAAGTTGGGCAAGGAGAAATCCTTGCCCGATTTTTTCTATGAAAAACTTGTGTTTTTGGCGCGTGTATGTTATAATAATACATAATCTTTGCGCAGTGGTGAAGAATTTTTAAGGAGTGTTGGCGGTGAAGGTATTTGCAACGCGCGACGGCGCGCGAGAAAAAGAATATGAGCTTGTAGAATTATGCGAAGGAAAATCGACTAAATTCCGCACGAAATTTTCGGTTTCTTATACGGATGAAAAGGTGCGTTTCCATTTCGTCAGCTCGTACACGGGTGATTTAAACTGTCCGTATTCGGGAGAAAATGACCCTGTTTGGCGAGGGGATACGGTGGAAGTGTTTATTTCTCCGTACGGCAAATGGGAGGAATATTTTGAGTTTGACGTCGCGCCTAATCTTTCTTATTATTATTGCCATATTCTAAATCCCGACGGTAAGACGGCGTACAACCACGCGCTTTCCGACGAGCTTTTCGCGGAATCGATTGTAAAAGACGGTATATGGGAAGCGGTGGTTGAGGTGCCGTTTTCCCTAATCCTAAAAGGAAAAGAGGGAGGATTTAAAGATATCCCTTGGAAGATAAACGCGTTTCGGTATGACGCAATCAACGATGAATATTGCGCGCTTGCCCCGACCGGAGCGTTCAATTTTCACGTATCGAAAAAATTTTTGGAATTGATTTTTGAGTAAAAAACATAAAAAATATGCCAAAAACGCCGCCCAAATGGGCGGCGTTTTTATTTTAAATTCATTAAGTTTTTCGTTCACAATTATCTATGTTCAAACGCGAGGGGGATACCCATGTCCTTGATGAGCCCGCAAGCGGTGCGTACTTTTTGCGCTTTGTATTCCTTGGCGATATGCCCGTCGAAACCGACGGAGAGGCGTACGCCCGATTTTTTCACAATTTCTTGCTGGGTTTTATTCTTGAAAAATTCCGTCACGTAATCGTGTTGCTTGAAACCGTGCAAACTGTCGTAATTGACGTTCATTTCCCAAAAAATTCCGTTTTCCGCCATTTTGCGGAAATAGCGGTGCGGCTCTTCGCCCAAGCTTTGAATGAATTTGAACATATCCGTATGCGCTACACCGACGGGGCAGCCCAAACGGCGCGCGTAGGCGAAAAGGTCGCCATTCGTAATCGACATCGGGTGATCGAGATTTTCCACCAAGGCAAAGTCAAAGAAAGAAACGTCCGCACTTTCGGGCAGAGCATAGCTATCCTTGCTCTTTAACGTGCAAACCTCAATCCCGCAAAGGATTTTAATTTTTTTTGCGTACTTTTCGCGAAGCAAGTTCATATGGTCGTAATAGCGTTCGAGCGTTTTACCGTAGTCCGCGTCCAAACGGGTGCCTTTGTCCCAGCAAAACTCGATTCTTGCGCAGCCGACGCCATAGTTGTGGTCGCAAATGCCGAGCTGCTGTATGCCGTTTGCAATCGCCGTTTCAATCATCGTTTCGGGTTTATCCTGCGAGCAAAACGAATAGTAAGTATGTGCGTGTAAATCTTGAATCATAAATCTAACCTATGTTTGTTACTGTTTTTTAGTATAATACAAAAAATGCAAGAATGCAAGCGAAATTTCAAATTTTTTTATTCTTTTAATAAACGAGTTTCGCGTTGCCTACGTCGAGCCCTTCGGGAGGCGCAACGTCGGTCACCACCAAATCGTAATCGGAAAGCGACGCCAAGCGGTATGTACCGTTTGCCTCAAACTTTGTGTGGTCAATTAAAATTACCCGTTTTTTGCAATGCTCGAACGCGACCCGTTTGATTTCCTTTTGCTCGAGCGAGCGCTCGAAAGATTCGCTGCCGATAACCGCCGCGCAAGACGAAATCATAAGGTCGAAAGAAAAATCGTTGAGTTGGCGCGCCGTCCAGCTGCCCGTTGCCGAGTTGGTGTTAAAGTGTACGTTTCCACCGAGCAAAATCAAGTTAATATTCGGTTTTTTGGAAAGCTGTATCGCCGTTTGCAGGTTGTTGGTGACGACCGTTTTATAGTTCAGGTCGACTCGCTCCGCCAAAGCAAGCGCGGTGGAAGAACTGTCGATGAAAACGGACTTGAACGCAGGAATATAGGGTAGAGCTTTGGTTGCCACCCGCTCCTTTTCGCTTGCGTTTTTTTCCATACGGAAAAAGATGGAAATTTCTTCCGCGTTTTCGGGCAAAAGCGCGCCGCCGTGGCTACGCTCAATGAGCCCCATTGAATGCATCTCCGCAAGGTCGCGGCGAATGGTCGCTTCGCTGACGTATAACTCTTTTGCAAGCACCGTAACAATCGCTTTTTTGTCTTCCTTTAATCGCCGTAATATCTCGTTTTGTCTTTCTGTGAGCGCCATAGTGTACTCCAAATCATTTATTTTGTAAAAAATAGACATTTTTTTGCGCGTTTGTGCGCGTTTATGTCCATATTGTATCATAAAAAAATTTTTTTGTCAATATTTCAAACATATATAGACAAAAGAAAAAATATATGCTATAATACAGTTGTGTGGAAATGCGCGGGTGTTAAAAATCAAACAAAATCGCGCAAAAACGAACACGAAAGACGTGAAAAACAGCGAAAGGACGGAGAAAACATGAGATATTATCTTGCAATCGATATCGGCGCGTCGTCGGGAAGACACATTGTGGCGCATTTGGAAAACGGGAAGATGGTCACGGAGGAAATTTACCGCTTCCAAAACGGACCTGAGGACGTTGTAGGCTATGATGGAAAAGAGCACTTGATGTGGACGCACGAAAGATTGTTCACGGAAATTCTCAACGGCTTGAAAAAAGCGAAAGAACTCGGGAAAGTGCCTTATGCGGTGGGGATTGATACCTGGGGCGTGGACTACGCGTTGCTCGATGAAAACGACCAAGCGATCGGCGGAATCTACTGCTATCGCGATTCGAGAACGGAAGCGACAATTCCTGCTGTACACGAGAAGTTGCCCTTTGAAAAGCTTTTCGAAAAGACGGGTATTGCGTTTGCTTCGTTCAACACCGTATACCAACTTCTCGACGATTTGAAGTCGGGTAGAATGGAAAAGGCGAAATCGATGCTCATGCTTCCCGATTATTTCCATTTCCGTTTGACGGGCGTGAAGAAGCAGGAATACTGCAACGCGACGACAACGGGTATGGTCAATGCGAAAACGCATACGTGGGATGAAGAAATTATTGAAACGCTCGGCTACAAGAAAGAACTTTTCGGCGACCTTGCGCAACCGGGCGAACTCGTAGGGGAATTCACCGACGAAATAGCGGCGATTGTCGGCTATAAAGCGAAAGTGGTTTTGCCCGCAACGCACGATACGGCAAGCGCGGTGCTTGCTGCTCCCTTGGAAGCACAAACGCCGTACATCTCGAGCGGTACTTGGTCCCTTCTCGGCGTGGAACAAAACGAAGCGCATACGTCCAAGAGCGCTTTGGACGCGGGATACTCCAACGAAGGCAGCTTGAATCACACCGTACGTTTGCAAATCAATATTATGGGGCTTTGGATGATTCAACAAGTTCGCCATGAAATCGACGATAAATACAGCTTTGCCGAGCTTGTAAATATGGCGAAAGCGAACCCTGTGAAATATGAAATCGACGTAAACGATCAAAGATTCCTTGCTCCTGAAAACATGACGGCGGAAATCAATGCGGCGGTTGGCAAAGAATTGACGATCGGCGAAATGGCGTACGTGATTTATGACAACCTTGCAAGATATTACGATATTGCGCTCAAGGCTTTGGAAAGCGTAACGGGCGAGAAATACGAAACGCTGAACATCATCGGCGGCGGCAGTAAGAACGGGTTCTTGAATGAGCTTACCGCAAAATATACGGGTAAAAAGATTATTACGGGTCCTGCGGAAGGTACGGCAATCGGCAACTTGATGATGCAAATGGTCGGCTGCGGCGACATCGCAAGTGTGAAAGAAGGCAGAAAGATTGTAAAAGAGTCCTTTGACGTTGCAGAACTTTAACGGAATCGGCTCAAAACTATTCGCAAACGAGCAGTTGAAATTTTGTAAAGAAGAAATTAAAAATAAAATAGATATATAAATAAGGAGATGGAAAATATGTCCAGATACGAAGAAGCAAAAAAGATTTACGCGCAGTTCGGCGTTGACACCGAAGCGGCAATGGAAAGACTTGCAAAGCTTTCCGTAAGCGTACACTGCTGGCAGGGCGACGACGTTATCGGTTTCGACGGTAGCGATTCCCTTTCGGGCGGTATTCAAACGACGGGTAACTATCCCGGCAGAGCGAGAACCCCGGAAGAATTGTTCGCCGACCTTACCACCGCATTTAAGCTTATGCCCGGCAAGAAACGCGTCAACGTACACGCGTGCTACGCGATCCTTGGCGAAGATAAAGGCAAGATTGACCGTGACGCGTACGAATACAAGCATTTCGAGCCTTGGGTAAAATGGGCGAAAGAAACGGGCCTTGAAGGGGTGGATTTCAACCCGACTTGGTTCTCGCATCCCATGATGAAAGACGGTTTGTCCTTGTCTTCCCCCGACGAAAACGTTAGAAAGTTCTGGGTAAACCACGGTAAAGCTTGTATGAAGATTGCGGCGGAAATCGGTAAGGCGATGGGCAGCCCTTGCTGCGTAAACCTTTGGGTACCTGACGGTACGAAAGATATTCCCGCGGATAGACTCGGTCCCCGTCTTCGCTTGAAGAAGTCCTTGGACGAAGTGCTGGAAGGCTACGATAAGGAATGGGTTATCCCTGCGGTAGAAAGCAAGGTGTTCGGTATCGGCGTAGAAAGCTACACGGTAGGTAGCAACGAATTCTATCAAAACTATGC
>JAFTQI010000019.1 GCA_017462825.1 Clostridia bacterium
CACCACCGTCAGCATCTACTATCCGCCCGATTTCTATCTCCGCGGCAGCTTCGATAACAATGACAACAGCATCGTTATAAACGGGCTCTATCATCATCCATATAGCCCCACCGAAATTCAGGACTCGGTCTGGGTATTTGACACATACACAAGACAATAAGAACTCATTACACATATTGGAGAAAGCAAAGAATAACCAAACAGGCTTAAGGTTTCAGCCGAATAATTAAAATTGAAACCGTTTTCAAAAAAATCATCCGTTTTTGCTTAATTCATCCGCTTTCAATTTTGTATCCTTTTCGTAGCCCTTTCACAGTAAATCCCTAAATCGAACATCGTTCGGTTTAGGGATTTTGCTTTTGGCGTCCCGTACGGGAATGCTGAAGAACCCATCGGTTCGCGCGAGGAGCGATAGCGACGACGCCCTCCGAGGGTTCCCTTTTAAGGGTGTCGGAGATTCCCGCGAAAAAGTTCGATTTAGATTGGTTAAGGGTCACCAACGAAAAGCCACCCCAGCAGGGTGGCTTTTTCGTGGTGCCCTTATCGGAAAAGACGCTGAACACGCTTTTGGGTTCGGGAAAATGCGAGTGTCATAGCCCGCATTTATACTATTTAAAGAATACTTATAAATCCGTAAAAAACGGATGCGCCACCGATTACAGTACCTATAATTGCCATGGTTTTTCCATTTCCGTTGTATTTTTCAGCTTTAAGAAGTCCTAAAACCGATACAATAACAGCGGCAATTCCAACCAATCCCCAAAAGTTCAAGAGTAAGGATATCAAGGAAATTACAAAACCGACAATGGCAAGTACATTTGTGGAAGAGTGGCATTCCAATTGTTTAGGGTTTGACGAACTGGGGGCGTCCACGCATTCTTTTCCACAATAGGGACAAAATTTTGATTGCTCATCAATTAAATTTCCGCATTGTTTACAATACATAGCTACTCCTTTATATCAATGTATCTACTTTTGTTAAATAGATTTTCCCGAGACCTCTATATCCAATCTTATATTTGTCGCCAGGCGACATAGTTTCTACGGGTTTGCCAAAAGAGCCTTTTACAACAACCTTAATTTGAGTGGGGGTATTCAGCTTAAAGATAAGCAATTCTCCTTGCTTGCATCGAGCAAGCTCCACACCCGTAGTTGCGTTGTATGCCACACAAGCATTATTAAATAACTGTCCAGGGCACACAGGGCAAGAAATCCTTACTTCGTCATTCATTGAAGGTGAAGAGCCACCTGTTTGCTTTGCCCCACACGCAGAACAAAATACCGCATTATCGTCTATCGTTGCTCCACAATTTTTACAATACATATTTTTTCTCCTTTTGTTAATACTGTAATTATATTATAATCTTACAGTTGTAAGAAGTCAAGTGTTTTTCTTGCTTTTGTGAGATTATTTTTATATGGGAAATATTTTTTGTGAAAAGTTAAAAGAATTAAGAATAGAAAAAGGTATTGGGCAAGTAGAGTTGGCGAAAGCCGTTAACGTTAGTAAGGGGATTATAAGTCTTTGGGAAAATGGCTTACGTGAGCCAAAACTATCCAATTTAATATCATTAGCGAAATTTTTCGAGGTTTCTATTGATTATTTGGTCGGTCTTGAAGATTAAAAGGTTCGATTTAGGTTGGTTACGGGTCACCAAAAAATCGACAAGTTTCGACAAGAAACTTGTCGATTTTTATTCAAGCCGAAAGGCTTGGTATGTAATTTCGCCACAGGCGAAGAGGGAATTGCCGTTAGGCGTATGTCATTTTCGGCTTGATTACATACAATTCTATCGAATTGATTTTATACCGCTTCGCGGATTACATACACGCTACGGCGTGATTAAAACGAGAGTTCAACTCACTCTCTAAAATTTAAAGTGGGTGTAAATTGTCTACTCTTCACAGCAAAACGCACACCTTAAATGGTGTGCGTTTTTGCTGGTAAAATCCGTTGATTTTACCTAAGAAAGGAATGTAAATACTCAATAGCCTTTCTTTTTTAGTTGCAATATGGTCAAAAACCGAGTATAATATTTTTTGTTTGAAGGAGTGCGACATGTCGTATTTGTATTTGTTTAGTGCGGTGGGCTTAATGTCCGTTTTGAATATTCTCGGCGCGGCGTTCAATAGAAAACAGTCGGGGAAACAAAACGTGATGCCACTTTACAATTTTATCTTGTGCGGCGTGTCTTGCTTGACTTGGGGGATTATTTATCTCTTTGAGCTTGATTTTGAAAGCAGAGTTTTGCCGTACTCCCTTATTTTTGGCGTATGCTATGCAGGGATAGCCATCAGTTTAATGAAAGCCTTGGCGGAAGGTCCGCTGCTCTTGACGTCCCTTTTACAACAACTCTCGCTAATCGCTACGGCGGTGTGGGGTTTTCTCTTTTGGGGAACTTGGAATGCGCAAAAAGCGCCGTTGGTGCTTTCGGGGCTTGCCTTGGTCGTCCTTTCCTTGGTGCTTAGCTTGTATTCTGGAAAAAAGTCTAATAAAAAAATCACTTGGAAATGGATGGGCTACGTGTCGATTGTGTTTATCACTACGGCGGCGTGTTCTATCGTGCAAAAAGCCGAACAAATCAAGTTTAACGGCGAGCATGGCGGAATGTTTATGTTTTTTGGGGTACTCCTTGCCGCATTGATTTGTATGGCGAGCTTTTTGTCGAGTGAAAAACCCAACGTTGCAAAAATGTTGAGGACTTGTTGGGCGTATCCTGTGGGGGCAGGCTTGAGCAGCGCTTTGGGAAACTTATTCGTGATTTTGTTGGCTACGACGGTGTTGTCTCCGAGCTTGATTTATCCCACGCTTGCGGTGGGGTGTTTAGGAATTAAACTGGTGGCGTCCGTTTTTCTTTTCAAGGAAAGGTTGGCTTGGTGGCAATGGATTGGCGTTGCAAGCGGTATGCTTGCGGTCGTGTTACTGTCGTTAGCGTAAAAGGATAGGCAAAGCGCCTATCCTTTTTGCTGGCTACATTGTGGAAAAGTCTTGACTTATACGCGCGTTCGTGTTACAATAATTTTATAGGAATAATATTTACGAAGGTCAATTATGAAGAAATTTACTAAGTTTTCCTTATTTACCTTGACGGCAGCGCTTGCTTTTACGGTTTGCTTGCCTGTATTTGCGCGCAAAACTGCGCCTATTGAAGCGGACGCGGCTGCGTATTTGGGTAAAGCGACGGGTTATACCGAGGCAGACGACGTGGATTACGTATACTCCGGCGGATATGTTGCGAACTGGGGAGCGCGTGATGAAGACTGTGTGTTCTTGAGTGAGTACGCGGAAGAATTCTATACGGGTAGTTATACCTATGAAGTTCTTTCTAAAACGAAAGGCGGTACGTCGGGCTCGAATGCGTCAAGTAGTGGGCTTTATTCTTCGTTGAAAACGTTGATGAGTTCAAAGCAAACGTACCAAACGAGCTACGACGCAACGAAAAGTTTGTTTAAATATACCGACTGCGTCAATAGCAATTATAGCTATATTTCTTCCTTCTATTCGGCCGTGCAAATGTCGGGGAATTGGGGAAATGGGTGGAACCGTGAGCACACTTGGCCGAACAGCAAAGGAGACAAGAGCGGCAACGGCGAAAATGATATTATGATGCTTCGTCCTACGTCAACAAGCGAAAATTCCAGTCGCGGCAACAAGGCGTATGGACAAATCAGCGGTTATTACGATCCAAATGAGTTAGAGCAGAACCTGCGTGGCGACTGCGCGAGAATCGTGCTTTTCGTATATACGCGTTGGGGGTGTACCGATACTGGATCAGAGTATAATCCTAATGGTATTTATGGTACGGATGGCGTAATACAAAGTTTGGACGTTTTACTCGATTGGATGGAAGAAGACCCCGTAGATACGTGGGAAATGGGTAGGAACGACGCGGTGCAGTCCATTACGGGCACGAGAAACGTTTTCGTGGACTATCCCGAATACGCGTTCCAGCTTTTTGGCAGAGCCGTGCCCTCGGATATGGTCACCCCGTCCAAGGCATCGAGAGGGGAATCGGTGGCTCCGCCTACGAGCGAGAAACCCGAACCGCCTACGAGCGAGAAACCCGAACCGCCTACGAGCGAACAGCCGCCCGTAAGCGAAGAATCTGAAACGCCTGAGCATACGTTTATTGATTGGGTGCAGACGAAAGCTCCCACAGCAACGGAACCAGGGGAAGAATACCGTATTTGTACGGTATGTTATAAAACAGAAACGCGTGAAATCCCCGCGTTGGGCGGTGTAACGCCCCCGATGAGCGAAACAAATGGCGAAAGTGGTTCAGGTTGCGGCGGGACAATCATTGCGCCTATGTTTGTCACGCTTTTAGTAGCGGTTGCAGGCGTAATGCTGAAAAAGAAAGAACAATAACGACAAAAAACGGACGGTTTTCGTCCGTTTTTTGTATAAATTATTGAAAGCGGCATGTTTATGTGTTATAATAAAGAAAAAAGGAGTACTTGCCATGAAAAAACGGATTTTTTCGATATTGTTGGGCGCGGCATTGCTTTTTAGCGGTTGCGGTGGAAAATCGCACGAAGAGCATAACGCGACGGACAAATACGAATCGGTCGCAACGTTTACGGCGCGCTATGATTATGGAAACCATATCGAAGGGAAAGCGACGCTGCTTTTGAATGATTTACTCCTTTTTTTCAATCCTGTCGATTATGGAATCCATGGGATCGTGGCAGGGGAAAAGGTCAAGGTCTATTACGACGGCGAGCTTGAATGGCAGGACACTTATCCTGCCGTCGTTTCGACGGAAAATCTTGAAATCAAGGGCGTGGAAATTGTTAAGGCAAAACTTATTGAGTTTGAAGTAATGGAAAATCCCGGCGGGGGATATTCCCTTGTCGATAAGACGGATTGGGTGACCAGGTACGAGATGAAAGTGCCCAATCAGTATATTTTAGATTCTAGCGGGTCTTATGCGCCCCTGGATGCGAGCGACGTGGGTAAGACGGTTTACGGCACGTATCAAGATATGAACAACGTACAAATTTACGGTTTGTACGACCATGATCCGTACGTTAAACCAAGTGAGCACGTGTGCAATTTGGCAATCGTGGGCGGCTACGAAGCTACTTGCCAAGCGGACGGATTACAAGTAATCGGCTGTGTTTCTTGCTCGTATATCCAAGAACAAACCGTGCTTGAAAAGGTGGATTGCGAGCTTGCCGAAAACGGAAAGTGTAAGTGGTGCGGGCAAACCTTGGCGGATTTGCTCCCTTGGGTTGGGACTTTGGAATACGAGTTTATTTCCGTCACGCAAATACAAGAGCATTATGGCGTTGCGCCCGAGCGTTTTAAGGAAATGATAAGAAGCGAAAGTCAAGCGGATATGGAAACAATGCTTGCCTATTTGAAAAATTGTTCGCTCGTGCAAATCACCGACGAAACGAAAACACAAATCGACGGCGGCGGTGGCGTGACGCTGGAGTTTGAAACGGAAAACGGCACGCATACGCTCACTCGCGCCAACGGATTTTTCCGCATTGGCGGCGAGTATTACGAGTCAAAAACGCCTGTGCCTGAACTCTCGGACGGCGAAGCTTGTCATGCGTTCGTCACGTACACGGGTAGGTCGGAATTGTATATTGACGGCGTAAAAATGCAAATCCAAGACGGCTTGATTGATAAGATTCGCTTCCGCTGTGTAGAGGGGGTGACGGCGCAACCCGAGCTTATCGGAGGCAGGTATATTCTCACGTTTGATTATGAAGGACAAATCGAGCTGTACTCGGCAAAATATTTTGTATATGACGGCAATTTATACGAAGTGGTAGGCACGACGAATTTCTCGCAAATATTTTACGAGTATCCGAGAACGGAAGAGGGCTTTGAAACATTATGCGAGAATTGTCAAAAAAAGGACGGCGGGATTACTTACCGTCAAGAATACGGCGTAAATCTTTGTGACGGCTGTTATCAAGAGTTTGAGGAAGCTATTATGCTACCCTGCTGTTTTTGCGGCTCGTACGTTTGCAATGGCTGTCAAGGATAAAATAAGCGTTGTTTTTTTACTCCGCGAAAGGAAAAAATCTTCCTTTCGCGGAGTTTGTTTTTTTATTCCGCTTTCAAAATACTTTACATTCTTTTCCTTTTGCTGTATAATAGGATAGATAATTGTGTTATTATGCCTCATTGCGCGCGCTATGTGCGGTGAGAGACAATAGGAAAACGTATGAAGATTTCAAAAAACTGGAAAGATTATTCGATTATCGCAACGGGCGACGGGTACAAGCTCGAGCGTTGGAAAGACGTATATTTGCTCCGTCCCGATCCGCAGGTGATTTGGTCGTCGCAAATCGACCTTTTCTCCTATCCCAAACTCAACGCCTATTATAAGCGCAGCGAAAAGGGCGGCGGCGGTTGGAAAGTACTTCGTCCTTTCCCCGGCGAATGGAATGTGGACTACGGCGAGCTGGATATTTCTTTTAAAATCAAGCCGATGGGTTTTAAGCACACGGGGCTTTTCCCTGAACAAGCGGTGAATTGGGAATACATGACGAAGCTCATCAAAAACGCGGGCAGACCCATTAAGGTTTTAAACTTATTCGCGTACACGGGTGGGGCGACTGTGGCTTGCGCCAAGGCAGGCGCGCAAGTAACCCACGTGGACGCGGCGAAAGGCATGGTGGAACGCGCGGGGGAAAACGCAAGGCTTTCGGGGATTGAAACGGGTATCCGCTATATCGTGGACGACTGCTTGAAATTCGTCCAAAGAGAGATTCGCCGCGGGAATAAGTACGACGCGATTATTATGGACCCGCCGAGTTACGGTAGAGGCCCGAACGGGGAAATGTGGAAGATTGAAAACAATCTTTATCCGTTCGTGGAACTTTGTTCTCAGGTCCTTTCGGATAATCCGCTGTTCGTGCTTATTAATAGCTACACGACGGGTTTGCAGCCGATGGTATTGAAGAATATTTTGCAGTTGACGTTGAAAAGTTACAAAGGAAGGGTGGATGCCTACGAAGTAGGGATTCAAACGGAAGAAGGGATTTCACTCCCTTGCGGCGCAGGAGGTATATTCGTCCATGACGGAAATGACTAATGAAAAAACGGGCGTAGAAGAAACGCTCACGATTTTATACGAAGACAACCACATTATCGTGGTTTTGAAGCCGCAAATGACGGCTTGTTGCCCCGACGAGAGTAAGGATGATAATTTGCTCGATCAAATCAAACGCTACGTCAAAGAAAAATATAATAAGCCCGGCAACGTGTACGTGGGGCTTGTGCATAGGCTCGACCGTCCTACGGGTGGCGTAATGGTGTACGCTAAGACCAGCAAGGCGGCGGCGCGGCTCACAGAGGGCTTGCAAACGGGGGATTTCGAGAAGAAATATCTTGCTGTGCTTTGCGGTACGCCTGATGGCTTGCGCGGGAAACTTTGCAATTATTTGAGAAAGAATACCGTGAACAATATGGTGTATATTTGCACGCCGAGCGAGGAGGGCGCGAAATACGCGGAGCTTGATTATCGCGTCGTGGAAGATAAGGCGAAGTATTCGCTTGTGGAAGTGCTGTTGCATACGGGTAGAACACACCAAATCCGCGTGCAAATGGCGGGGATTTCCCACCCGATTTACGGGGATATGCGCTACGGCGGTCCGCTCGCGCAAAAGGGAAAACTTGCGCTTTGGGCGTACTCCCTTTCCTTCTTACACCCGATCACGAAAGAGCGTTTAAAATTCATCGCGTACCCGTCCGAAACGGAGACGCCTTGGAAAGCGTTCGATTTGACGAAAGCGCTTGAAATTAAATAAAATTTAACTTTTTGAGAAAAATGGTTAAAATCCTTATAAAATGCGATTGACAAACGTGTTGTTTTAAGGTAAAATAGATAAGTACGGTATTGTAAAAATATAGACAAACTTTGTAAAAAATTACGAGGCACAGTTTCATGAAAAGAATGAACAAAAAACTCTTAACTCTTATGCTTGCCGGTGCACTTTGCTCGGCAACGCTCGGCGGTATTCTCGCGCAAGACGCGGTGGCTACGGTTACCTCCTCCGCTGCGGAAGTGACGAAGAAGATCACCGAAGTGTTTGAAGCGGATAAGTCTAACGGCGGCGCAATCATCACGAGAGCAAATAATGCGACTGCGGATGATAAAACGGAAACGCTTGCGTTCGAATTGAAAGACTCCGACGATAAGGTTTCTATTAAGCGCGACTTGGCGTATAAATGGTTCGTAGGAAAGAACGCTGCGAAATACTTCCATATGACATTTGCGTTTGAAGCGTTGAGCTTTGAAAGCGTTTCCTTTGTAATGGAATGCGCGCCGTCGGTAGCAACGGAAGATGAAAAGACCTCTAACACCGTGAAGTTCACGAAAGAGGGCGATAAGATTTACGCGTCCGTTTTGAACGGTGAAACGGAAGACGCGGCAAACAAGAAGGAAATCGCGCTTGCCGCAGGTCAAGACGTGAAAGTGGAATTTAGAGCTGCGGCTGATTCCGACGCGTTTGCGGTTGTTTTGACGGTTGGCGGTACGGAATACCAAATCGGCGATTTCACGAACATCGGCGCAAACTACGCGGACTACTCGGCGGAAAAGATTTCACCCTTGTCCGTTTCGGCAGCGTTTGCTAAAGGCGCAACGGATACGGAAGCGGTGGTATTGCTTAAAGATATCAACGGTCAATCGTTCACGAATATTACGGGCGAAGAAGGCGCGAAGGTAGTGAAAGATACGGCAGCTCCCGTGCTCGTTATCAACGACGATTTGAACGGTTTCATGCTCGGTACGAAGATTTACGAGTCCTTGTCCTACGTGAACGTGGACGTATTGCAAACGGCGAATATTTCCGAAAAGAAAGAATTCTACCGTTACAGCCCGGTTGATACGGAAGTGAAATACACAGATATTACCACGTCTTGGTCGAGTACGCTTGTGAACTATACGACGTACTACGTAAATCGTAAGACGGGTGAAGTTTCCAAGGACGCGAAAGACGGCTTTGAATTGACGTCTGTATACTTGGAAGAAAAAGCGGAATACGTTTCCACGAAAATCACCCTCGGCGACGATGCATTCAAGGACGCGGACGGCGAATGGGCAAAGGTAGAATACGACCTTTCTTGGTACGCTCCCGAATACGACCCCACTGACAATACGAGAAAAATTGTTGTTGAAAAACAGGGCGTTGACTGCATTATCGTAGACAGAAATACGAGCGGTCCTTCCTATAAATATATTACGGCGAATGATACAAAGAAGGAAAACGACGTCGATGAAGCGGCACTTAATGCGCAAATAGAAATCTTCCAAACGAAATTGGAAGAAAAGGCAAAAGGCGTTTACGCAGGCAGCGGCTCGTATATGTATTTCCCGTCGATGGAATGGCTCTTTGAGGACAATAACGGCTATCGCGGCTTGAGATTTGTCATCAGCTACAAAACGCCTACCTCACAGTCGCCCTCGTCCTCGGCAATCAAGACGTATAGCGGCTTGTCGTTAAGCGCAACGTCGGAAGGTACGTATGAATTCAAGATTTTCGCCTCCGATAAAGCGGGTAACCCGATGTACTATTACTTGGACGGCGAGCTTGTGCAAGTCACGGCGAACAACGTTTGGGAAATCGAAGATATTCCTTCTTTCTCCTACGTTATCGAAAACTTGGGTATTAAGGTAGAGTCTTCTTCGTCTACGAATAGAAAAACGTCCAAGATTTTGAACGAAACCTATACGTTCAGCGATCCCACGATTAAGGGCGCGACGAATAGAAAGAGCGCGTATGCGTTGTATAAAATTAGCCTTTCCGCGTATAACGATACGCTGGTAAGCGGTGCAAAAGAACTTACCACGAGCATGCTTTCGGAGGTAGGTTACGATCAAATCGAGAAAAAGCTTGAAGGTAAAATTACGCTCGGCGCTGACTATTTCGATCTTTACACGACGGCAATCTCCGAAGTACTTGCGGATAAGGTAAACGGCGACGCGACGGCAATCAAAGCGATTTTTGGTGAAGCGATTGGCGAATACAACGAAAAGATCACTGAAGACGATGCGGAATGGGCTTGGAACAAGTATCAATGGAAGCCCTCGTCCAAGAGCTTTAAGACGGTGGAAGAAGGCACGTATATGGTCGTTGCGGATTATTGGGAAAGAGACCTTCCCATGCAACGTGCGGCGGCTTATAAAGTGGTAAACGTAGCTTCGGAAGCGGACGTTATCAAAGGCGAAACGCAATGGTTGAAGGACAACGTTGTTTCCGTAGTGCTCTTCTCGATTGCAGGCGTAATGCTTGTCATTATCATCATCTTGCTTCTTATCAAACCCACGGACGAAACGCTTGAAGACCTCGATAAAAAACCTGCTAAAAAATCTAAAAAGGATAAAAAACAGGATAAGAAATCGAAATAACCGAATATGAAAAGAACGGCGTGACGCCGTTCTTTTTTCTTGCCTTTTACGCGAAAAAAAGGTATAATATAGATATGTTAGAGCTTATTTGCGACAAAACTCAATCGTTGAAAGAATTTACCGAGAATCATTACGCGCAGGCGTCCTTTTTTTGGACGGCGCTTTTGAAAAGTCGGGAAATCAAAGTCAACGGCAAACGCGTCGGCGCGGATACCCACCTTTTTGCGGGCGACGTTGTAACCTATTATCTTACGCCCAAGCAAGCGTCGAAAGCGGCATTTTACCTTGTTTACGAGGACGAAAACGTGTTGGTTGTCGACAAGGAAAGCGGCGTAAACTCGGAAGCGGTTTTTGCGGAATTAGCGCGCAAAGGGGAATACTATTTTCTCCACCGCTTGGATCGAAATACGACGGGCTTAATGCTTTTTGCGCGTAACCCCAAAGCGGAAAAAGAAATTCTCAATGCGTTCAAGGAAAAGCGGATTGAAAAGAAATATCTCGCCCTTTGTTTCGGGGCTTTCCCCAAAGAACAGGACGTCTTGGTTGCTTACTTAAAAAAGAACGCGGATAACGCGTTGGCGCGTATCTATGATACCCCCGTAAACGGCGCGGAAAAAATCGTCACCGAATACAAGGTTTTGGAAAAGCGAGGTGAAACCACGCTCGTGGAAATCACCTTGCACACGGGCAAGACGCATCAAATCCGCGCGCATTTAGCGCATATTTGCTGCCCGATTGTCGGGGATATGAAATACGGAATTACCGCGCAAAATAAGGCGTTGAAACGAGCGAGGCAATGCTTGACGGCAAAGAGTTTGCAAGTAGAATTAAGCGGCGAATTTGCCTATTTGAACCGCTTGGTTTGGACTTCCCGTTTTGATGCGGAAATAGTGGATAAGGAATAGGCAGGTACGAGCTGAATTAAAAAGCAGTCGGTGAAAACCGACTGCTTTTTATGCTTTTATCAGCAATTATTTGATTAAGCTCTTGCCCGTCATTTCTTTGGGTTGTTCGATCTTCATCATATCGAGAAGGGTGGGAGCGAGGTCCGCCAAAACGCCGTCCTCGCGAAGGGTAACGTTCTTATATTCTTCGGAAACGAGAATTACGGGAACGGGGAAGGTCGTGTGTTGCGTAAACGCGCCAACGCCGTCGTCCGCGAGCATTTGATCTGCGTTGCCGTGGTCGGCGGTAACAAGTGCCGAACCGCCCATAGAAAGGATTTTGTCCGTCACTTTCTTTACGCACTCGTCTACAGTGTGCACTGCTTTGATTGCTGCGTCCATAACGCCCGTGTGACCGACCATATCGCAGTTTGCGAAGTTCAAAATCACAACGTCATATTCGCCCTTGTCGAGTTCTTCCAAAACTTTTTCAGTTACGGGATACGCGCTCATTTCAGGCTGTAAATCGTAGGTCGCTACCTTTGGAGAAGGGATTACGATGCGCGTTTCGCCTTCAACGGGGGCTTCCAGTTTCGCGTTAAAGAAGAAGGTTACGTGCGCGTATTTTTCTGTTTCTGCAATGTGAAGTTGTTTCAAACCGAGCGAAGCGATATATTGAGGGAGGGTGTTCGTAATCTCGTCGGGCGGGAATGCAACGCCAACGTTTTCAAAGGACGAATCGTACACCGCAAAACCAACGTAGGTGGGGTTAAGAAAACCCGTTTTTCTTTCAAAACCGAGCGTTGCGCCCGTCTTTGCGTCCACGTAAGGGAAAGTCGCTTGCGAGAACATTCTCGAAATTTGTCTTGCTCTGTCGGGACGGAAGTTGAAGCAAATAATGCTGTCGTTCTTTTCGATAAGCGCAACGGGTTTGCCGTTTTCGGTAAGGTTAGTAGGAAGAATGAATTCGTCGGTTACGCCGTTTTCGTAGGACGCTTTCGCCGCGTCTTCCGCACTGCCTTCAAACTGTACGCCCGTACCGAGCGTGAGCATATCGTACGCTTTTTCTTCTCTATCCCAGTTGTTGTCGCGATCCATCGCATAGTATCTACCTGCAACGGAAGCGATTTTACCGAACTGCAATTCGTTGAGTTTGTCCTGCAAAGCCTTTAAAAAGCTTGCGCCGGAAGTGGGGGCAACGTCGCGCCCGTCCGTAAACGCGTGGATATATACGTTATCCAAACCTTCCTTTTTCGCCATTTCCACCAATGCGTAGAGATGGTCGGTGTGGCTGTGTACGCCGCCCGTCGAAACGAGCCCGTAAAGATGAAGCTTTTTACCGCTTTCCTTTGCCGCATGCATGGCGCGGAGAAGCTCCGTGTTTTTGAAGAATTCGCCGTTACGGATATCTTTCGTGATTTTTGTAAGGTCCTGATAGACGATACGGCCCGCGCCGATGTTCAAGTGTCCAACTTCGCTATTTCCCATTTGACCGTCGGGAAGTCCGACCGACATTCCGCTTGCGCCAAGCTGCGCGGAGGGGTATTTGTTTTTAAGCTCGTTGACGTATTTGCTTCCGTCCGCAATAATTGCGTTGCCTTGCGCGGAGGGGTTGATTCCGTAGCCGTCCATAATAATGATAGCGTAGGGAGTTCTCATAGTTTTATCTCCTTAAAAATACAAAATGGTGGGGGCAGGTACGCATTGAATCGTCCAAGCCCCCAAGATATTGCTAAATTTCAGCTTACTTGTCGAAATTTACGATTGCAGCGAAGTCGGGCGCTTTCAAGGACGCGCCGCCGATTAAACCGCCGTCGATTTCGGGCATAGCCATAAGTTCTTTGCAGTTGCCGGCGTTCATGCTACCGCCGTATTGAATGCGGAGCGCCGCCGCACATTTTTCGCAGAACATTTCGCCAACCGTCTTACGGATAAAAGCAATCGTTTCGTTTGCCTGTTCAGCGGTTGCGGTTTTGCCCGTACCGATAGCCCAAACGGGTTCGTAAGCGATGACAATTTTGGTGATATCTTCGATGCCTTTCAAACCTTCGTGGATTTGAGTAGCCAAAACTTCTTCCGTCTTGCCCGTTTCTCTTTCTTCGAGCGATTCGCCGATACAAACGATGGGGGTAAGGCCGTTTGCGAGCGCGGTAAGCGTTCTCTTGTTTACCGTTTCGTCCGTTTCAGCAAAATATTGACGGCGTTCACTGTGACCGATGATAACGTATTCAACGCCGTATTCCAAAAGCATTGCTGCGGAGATTTCGCCCGTGTACGCGCCTTTTTCAGCAAAGTGTACGTTTTCTGCGCCAAGCTTAATGTTCGTGCCTTTAATCGCTTCGCTGATAGCAGGGATATTGATCGCGGGTACGCATACGACTACGTCGCAGTTTGCTTCCGTTACAAGGGGCGCGATCGCGTTTACAAGCGCTACGCCTTGGGAGGCGGTGTTGTTCATTTTCCAGTTGCCTGCAATGATAGGTCTTCTCATAGTTACTAAAATACTCCTATTTTGTTTTTTCTTTTTCGTTTTTTGTACATAGTAAAAGGGCGAATTGAATTCGCCCTTGTTCGTTTTTAAATTATTTATCGTTAAGGCAAGCGATACCGGGAAGCA
>JAFTQI010000020.1 GCA_017462825.1 Clostridia bacterium
AACGCCGCTCTTGTATTCGAAGGTAACGCCTTTACGAATATCGCCTGCCAAAATCTGTGCCATACAATTTTTTCTCCTTGTATTACATATAATTATTTTTTTCTTTATTTTAACGCCCTTATCAAGCGTATCAACCTTTGTTAGAGAATAATCAAGTTTCTGTCCGTCAAAGACATAAAACTCTTGATTTTTCCGTCCTTAAGCGTTACTGTGTCTTCAATGCGAATACCGTACTCGCCCGCTTTATACACGCCCGGTTCGTCGGAAAAGACCATACCGTCTACCAGCCTGCTCGTCGTATTTCTCGGACTGACCGAAGGGTATTCGTGTACGTTTAAGCCGATCCCATGACCCAAAGAATGAGTAAAGAGTTCGCCATAACCTTGCGATTTCAAATATTCACGCGCAACCCCGTCCGCCTCTGCGCCCGTCATACCCGACGCGATTTTTTCTTTTGCTAGCTCGTGCGCCTTAAGCACCGCCGCGTACGCCTTTTTAAATTCTTCGTGCTTACCGTCGTCACCGAATAAGAACGTTCTCGTAATATCCGAACAATAGCCGTTGACCTTACAACCAAAATCTATCAAAATCTCATCGCCAAAGTTAAGCTTTGCCGTGCCCGTTTCGTGATGCGGAACAGCCGCGTGCGCGCCAAACGCTACAATCGTTTCAAAGGATAACCCCTGCGCACCAAGCTTTCGCATATTGTATTCAAGCAAAGCGGCAACTTCCGTTTCTGTCATGCCCTCTTTAATTTCAGGCAAGAGCGCCAAAAACGCTTTCTCGGCAATCTCGCAAGCCTTTGCAATGTTGTCTAACTCCCACTCGTTTTTGACCGTCATCGCTTGCGCGAGTTTTTCGTCAACGTTTACCAGTTTTACGCCCGCTTTTTCAAGGGTCAAGAACTCCGCGTGGGTGGTTTGTTCAAAGGAAATACCGACGGTTTGATAAGAGGCTAGCCGTTTCAAGACTTCGTCTTGTTTATAAAGCACGGGGATAACGTCCGTGCCTTTCAAAAGCTTTTCCGCCGCCTCCATATACCGCATATCGGTATAGAGCGTTGCGCCCGTTTTATCGACGACCGCGCAACCGTTTTCCGTTTCTAAACCCGTAACGTACCGCAATAAAAACATTTGCGAAACGTACACCGCTTCACATTCGGAAAAATCTAATACCCGTTTACCGTTCGTCACCATAGCCCATATTCCTCTCGTTACTATTCTAACAAAAAAAACTGCGCTCGTCAAGTGTCCGCGGGAAAGTTTTTACAATTTATTGTAAATATCCTTCATTTCGCGCGCTTCTTCCGCTTGCATACCTGCCGATTCGCTCACAATATACGGTTTTAAGCGCAATTCTTTGAGCGCGACCGCGAGCGGCGCAAACTCCGGTCCGTACACGGTATCCTCAAACGTGAGGTGTTTTACCTCGCCTTTTGCCGAGTACATAATTTTCGAAAAGTGCATGTGAAAATGCTCCATCTTCTCAAAACCGAGCTCGGAAATCATATATTCCAAGCGCGTTTTGTAGTCGGCGACCGTTTTAAGTGAGCCTTGTTCACGGGCGTTAATATGTCCAAAATCGATACACGGTACGTAGATTTTGTCGATTTTACAAAAACGCGTGATTTCTTCCACCGTACCAATTTGGGCGAGTTTGCCCATCGTTTCAGGAGAAAAAATCATCTCCTGCAAACCGAGTTCATAGATATAATCGCGTAAAATTTTTAACCGCTCTTCCGTCAAAGCGACCGCTTCTTCGCGACTCGCCTTTCCCTGTGCGGCGGGGTGGAAGACCACGCGTTTGCCGCCCATGAGTTTCAAGACTTTTGCCGTGTCGAGTACGTAGCCGTAGGATTTAGCCGCCATTTCGTCGTCGGGGTTGGCAAAATTGATGAAATATGGCGCGTGCGCGGAAATTTCCACGCCCGCTTTCTCAAACGCCGCACCGATCGAGCGCGCCTTTTCTTCCGTCATTCGAACGCCGCGACCGAACGAGTATTCAAAACAGTCCAAACCGCGGTTTTTTACAAACCCCGCCGACTGCTCCGTATGGGCAAATCCTTCCGCGTAAAAGCTTTCACAGTTTCCGCTCGGACCAAATTTAATCATCTTTTTTCACCGCCTGTATATCTTTCGTAAGCTGCGCTTTCAATTCCTCCGCGCTGCCAAATTTTGTGATTTCGCGCATATAGCGGACGAATTCCA
>JAFTQI010000021.1 GCA_017462825.1 Clostridia bacterium
ACTCACGACCTCCAGGGCCACAATCTGGCGCTCTAACCAACTGAGCTATGCCCGCCATATTTTGGTGCGCCTGAAGAGATTCGAACTCCTGACACACGGCTTAGAAGGCCGTTGCTCTATCCAACTGAGCTACAGGCGCATTCAATGCTCTCCTAAAAAAAGTGGAGCGGGTGATGGGAATCGGACCCACGCGGCCAGCTTGGAAGGCTGGAATTCTACCATTGAACTACACCCGCATTTCTTCGAATAACACCGCCGCATCGATAACGCTTGTATATAATAGCATTATTATCATAAATTGTCAAACATTTTTCGGGTGTTTTTTCAAAAATTTACAAATTTTTTTTCATGCTTATGAATTTTTGTTTTGCTTAACCTTTTTTTTAACTTTCTAAAAAAAACCAAAAAAACTTTCTCGGTTTGGTTGTGTTATTTTATTCGAATATGTTATAATATTACCGTAAAACAAAAAACGAGAAACCTGAACGGAACAAGAGTACCCATAAATATATATTGAGTACGCCTAAAAGTGGCATGAGTACCATAAGCAGCATGTCTGAACGTTTATATTTTAAAATGAACATGCATACGTAAATGGTAATTGCGCCGCCCAAAAGTCCTGCAATACAAAGTTTGCCGGTATATCGCTCAGCGGGCTTTGCGTTCGGCGTTTTTTCGGCGTCGGCGAGATTGTCGCGAGCGTTAAGCTCGGCAAGTTTTTCTTTGTCACGCAAGGATTTTACGAGTAAGAAAGAATAGAAATTAATTGCAAGAATATAGGCAACAAGCAATACGTATAAAATAATCATACGTTTAGTATTTACGAAAATGACAAAAAAATTACGTAGGAGTATAAATTATGAAGAAAAGAGCATTGGTAAGCGTTTCTGATAAGTCGGGCATTGTGGAATTCTGTCAGCGTTTGATCGCGTGCGACTATGAAATTATTTCCACAGGCGGCACGGCAAAGGCGCTTAAGGACGCAGGACTTCCCGTTATTGGGATTAGCGAGTTGACGGGTTTTCCCGAATGCTTGGACGGGCGTGTAAAGACGTTGCACCCTATCGTACACGCAGGATTGTTGGCGATGCGTTCCAACCCCGAGCATATGGCGCAGCTTGAAAAACTTGGCATCAATACGATTGACATCGTTGCTGTGAATTTGTATCCTTTTAAAGCGACGATTTCCAAGCCGAATGTCTCCTTTGAAGACGCCGTGGAAAACATCGACATCGGCGGTCCGACGATGATTCGTGCCGCGGCAAAAAACTATCAAGACGTAGCGGTTGTCGTTGATCCGAAAGACTATGAGCGCGTGCTTTCCGAATTGGAAGCAGGGGGGATCACCCTTGACACGAAGAAATACTTGCAATACAAGGTATTCGCGCATACTGCGGTTTATGATAGCATGATTTCCAACTATTTGGCGGAAAAATTGGACATTCGTTTCCCCGACAGTATCACGTTCGCTTATGAAAAAACGCAGGATATGCGCTACGGCGAAAATCCCCATCAAGGCGCTTCCTATTATAGTGAAGAATTTATCCGTGCGGGTTCGCTTTCCAAAGCAAAACAACTTTGGGGCAAGGAGCTTTCCTATAATAATATTAACGACGCGAATGGGGCTTTAGAGCTTGTAAAAGAGTTTGACGAGCCTTGCGTAGTGGCTTGTAAACACGCAAACCCTTGCGGGGTAGGCGTGGGCAAGAGTATTCATGAAGCATACGTAAAAGCGTATGAATCTGACCCCGTATCCGTCTTTGGCGGAATTTTGGCAATCAACGGACAGGTGGACGAAGCGACGGCAACGGAAATCAATAAGATTTTCATTGAAATCGTTATCGCGGAAAGCTTTACGGACGGCGCGCTTGAAATTTTAAAACAAAAAAAGAATATTCGTTTGTTGGAGCTTCCCGATATTAGGGCAAAACGCGAAGCGAGCGCGTATGATATGAAGAAAGTCTACGGCGGCTTGCTCGTGCAGGACTATGACAACACGTTATTTGCGCCCGAAAACTTGAAAGTTGTGACTAAGCGTGCGCCTACGGAAGAAGAGATGAAAGCGCTTATGTTCAACTGGAAGGTCGTAAAACACACGAAATCCAACGCAATCGTTGTCGGGAAAGAAGATAGAACGACAGGGATCGGTATGGGGCAAACGAACCGCATTTGGGCGGCGCAACAAGCGATTGCGCACGCAGGTGAAGAGGTAAAAGGGTCGGTTATGGCGTCCGACGCGTTCTTCCCGTTCCCTGACTGCGTGGAAGAATGCGTGAAGGCGGGAATCACGGCGATTGTACAACCGGGCGGAAGCATTAAAGACCAACTCTCCATTGACGCATGCGACGAAGCTGGGATTGCAATGATCTTTGTTGGGGATAGACATTTTAAGCACTAAAATCTCGTTCAACGTGTACACGGTATAGAAGAAACTAAAAAGAGCAGCGATAAAATCGCTGCTCTTTTTGCGCTTATTCAAACAATATTAGCCGTTTTTCGACGCTTTATATTCACCGATAGCTTTTGCGAGCTGATCGGGGCAAGACGTATTGTTTCTGCAACGGATCCCCGTCAGTAAGCCTTCAATTTCATCGATGTTTTTGCCTTCTACGAGCTTGGCAATACCTTGTAAGTTGCCGCCGCAACCGCCGATAAAGCGTACGCTATGCAATTTATTTTCGTTATCAACGTCAAAAACAATCGTTCTGGAGCAAGTTCCTTTCGTGGCATAAGTAAACATAATGATCACCTCATAGAATATAATCGCCCAAGGGCGTAAGCGGAGATTTTAGAAAAATCAATCCACCAAAGTTTCGTAAATAGCGGAATACAAATCGGACGCTTTGCATTCCCAGTTTTTATAAATACGTTGCGCCGTTTTCTTATCGGGAATCACGAATTTCAAATCGAGCATCGGTTGTCCGGGCGCGAGGATTTTTAAGAGTACCGTGTACGAGCCGTCCACGTTTTGATAGTAGTCCGATTTACACTCTTGACGGTTGCGGAGTTTACCGCTGTTATTTTTAACAAAAGCGGAAATTTCTTCACGGATACTTTTCGGGATATTGATATAAAAGCTATTTAAGCTATCCCGACCGTCTTTTGTAATCATATACAGCGTTTCTTCGGTGGAGGGGGATACGCGACAAATAAACCCGTCGTCCAAAAGTCTAGGCAAAAGCTCCACGCAGTCCATATAATTAAGCCAATTATTCCCCGCCGTACACATTTCCACGATGGTGCGTTCGGAAAGCGCCGTTTCCATCTTATCGAAAACGAAAAGCATGATTAATTTATTGACGGACGTTTCGCCTTGTATTTGCATTCGTAAATCTCCTGTTCCCCCAAGCCGCAACCACGGCTTTTTTGCTTTCTGTGTTCCTGAAAACCAAATTGCATATATTATACACAATTTTTTATGAAAAATCAAGATGTTTTACAAAAAAATATTGCTTCTTTGTAAAAAAATATGCTATAATAATTAAAAAGAAGGGAAAAAGGAGCAATTTATGAATTACGAGGAAAAAACCGTTCGAAAAAATTATATATATAAAGGAAAGATACTGAATCTTCGTTGCGACGACGCGGAGCTGCCCAACGGTCAGCCTTGCAAAAGGGAAATTATAGAGCATAGCGGCGGCGCTTGCGTGCTCTACGTCGAGCAGGGAAAAATCCTGCTTGTCCGTCAATATCGGTATGCATACGGGGAGAGTATTTATGAGATTCCCGCAGGTAAACTTGAGCCAAACGAAGACCCCATGTACGCGGCGAAACGGGAATTGGAGGAAGAGGGCGGTATTCAAACGAACGATTTAGAGCTCCTTTTTATTAACTATCCAACCCCGGGTTATACGAACGAAAAAATCTATATTTACCGCGCACATTCAGGCACTCGAGTGCAAGCACATTTAGACGAGGACGAGTTCTTGGACGCGGAGTTTATTCCTGAAGAAAGGGTGAGAGAAATGCTGAAAAACGGAGAAATCCGCGACGGCAAAACGATTATTGCTTTGCAAGCCTATTTCTTATCGAAAAAATAAAAAAGGACGGAGTCGCATAGGACTCCGTTCTTTTTGTAAAATAAGGAGAAAAATGAAGAAAATTAGCAACCGCAGTTGCAACCGCAATTACAAGACGGCGTCAAAATCGCAGCGAGCGTACCGTTTTTGTACAAGCAGAACAAGAGCGCGAGAATAATAGGTAATCCGCAACCGCTGAAAATGCTGGAGCAGAAGAAGCCGTCCTTCGAGCCGAGAACGAGCAACGCGATAAGAATCCAAAGGGTAACGTTACCCTGATTGCAACAAGTCATAAATAACCTCCTGTGTTTCGCCGCAGGGGTATGTAAGTGTAACCTTTAAAGGGTAAAATCCTGCGGTTTTGTGTTTCTATTACATAATATTCGCAAAATATGTCGGTTTGTGCGTGAAAATACAGGATATGCCAAGAAAAAATTCTGAATAACTGAGCGCATTTTGTTGCGTTAATCAAAAAAATGCGCTATAATATTATATATTCGCGGCGAATATATCTTGGATAATTTGACCGATAAGCGAATAAATACTTATTTTTGCTACGTGTATCCTATAATAAGGAACGCGATAGGAGGTTTTTATGAAACGTGACGTTGCGCACGAGGTTGCTTTTATTGGCGTTATGACCGCACTTATGGCGGTCGTGTTGACTTTGGAAACGTATGTTTTCATTTATTTTATTAAGCCGTCGCCGGCATTTTTAACGATTCCGTTGTTTATTGCCCTTTCCATGTATGGTGATTGGAAATGAGCGTTTGTTGGCGGAACGATATTCGGCTGTTGCTCCTTTGTTCTTTCGTTTATCGTTGGGTACGAAGTATTCTTCAATCCCTTGATTTCCGTTTTGCCTAGAACCCTTACGGGCGTAATAGGATATTGGATATTGCGCGGTTTAAGCGCGTTGACGAAGGGAAAAGGCAAAGATATTGTCCGCGCGGTTGCCGCGGGGATTACGGTGGTAGTGCATACGGTGTTGGTATTGGGCGCGATGGAGTTGTTTGCGAGCGGCGGCGCGTTCTTTGATACGGTATGGCAAACGATTATCGGCGCGAATTTCCTTCCCGAATTGCTTTGCGCAATTTTCTTAGTGCCGATTTTGATTCGCGTGATTAAGAGATATCTTGGCGCGAGAAAATAATAGGGAAAAGGACGAAATAAAATGATTATTTGTATCGATATAGGTAATACGAATATTAAATACGCAATTTACGATAAGGATGAATTAAAAGTTTCCTTCCGCGTGGCGACCGATTTTAAGAAAACGTCGGACGAGTACGGCGCACAGCTTACCGGTATGCTCACGGCGCAAGGGCTTTCCGCTGCCGATATTGAAGGCGGGATTGTTTCGTCCGTTGTGCCGTCCCTCGATTATACGATTGACAAAATGTGTACGCTGTATTTAGAAATCGAGCCGTTGCATATCGCGCCCGGTTTAAAATCGGGTTTGAATATCCGTTGCGACGACGCAAGAGAAGTCGGCGCGGACAGAATTGTAAACTGTGTTTCTGCAATCGTAGGATACAGCGAGGGTACGCCTATGATTGTCGTGGACTTCGGTACGGCGACGACCTTTAATATTATCAGCGAAAACAATGAGTTTATCGGCGGCGTTATTGCACCGGGAATCAAAGGCTCGCTCGATTCGCTTGTCAACGGCACGGCGAAGCTTCCGAGGGTGGAAATCGAAGCGCCCAAGAGCATTATCGCGAAAAACACGGTAACGAATATGCAGGCGGGAATTGTTTTCGGGTTTGCGGGACTTGTCGAATACATTGTAAAGCGGATAAAAAAGGAGCTCAAAGCCACGAGAGTAAAAACGGTGGCAACGGGCGGTTTTTCGACGATTATCGCCAAGGAAATCGAAGGGATCGACGTGGTGGATAAACTCTTGACCCTCAAGGGCTTGAAATATTTATACGACTTGAACGCAAAAGCGTAAATGCGGTAGGCGTGTACGCGTTGAAATGAAAAAAGTAACGGTATAGTGAGCGGCAAAAAAGCCGCTTTAGGAGGCAATATGACAAAGAAAGTAGGCGTAGCCATTTTAGGGCTTGGCGTAGTAGGCGGCGGTACCTATCAAACGCTTGTAGAGCATCACGATTTTTACTTGTCGACGCAGCAAGTAGATATTTCCGTTGAGATGGTGCTCGATAAGAATTTGGAAAGATTAAAAGAACTTGGTGTGCCCGAAGAAAATATCGCCGGGAGCATTGAAGAAGTGCTTGCAAATCCGAACGTAGACATTGTCGTGGAAACGATTGGCGGCATCGGTGTAGCGAAAGCGTTCGTTACGGCGGCGCTTCGTGACGGCAAGACGGTTGTCACGTCGAATAAAGAATTGATTTGTAAGTATTCGCACGAGCTTGAAAAAATCGCAAGACGGAATCATTGCGGTTTGTACTATGAAGCGAGCTGCGTGGGCGGCGTGCCGATTATTCGCACCTTGCTCGACGGCGTGCAAGCGAATAAAATACAAAGTATGATGGGTATTGTGAACGGTACAACCAACTATATTTTGACGAAAATGACCTACGAAGGCGCGGACTACGCCGACGCGTTGAAAGAAGCGCAAAGATTGGGGTATGCGGAGGCGAATCCCACGGCGGACGTGGACGGTTTCGACTCGATGTATAAGCTGTCCATTCTTTCGTCGATGGCGTTCCATACGAAGATTCCGTATACGAAGATTTTCCGTGAGGGGATTAGTCAAATCGACGTAAAAGACATCATGTTCGGCAGAGAGCTCGGTTATACCTTAAAACTTTTGGCGATCGGTAAAAATACGGACAAGGGGATAGAAGTGCGCGTGCATCCTACGTTGATTCCCAACGCCCATCCTTTGGCAAGCGTGAATGATTCGTTCAACGCGGTATACTTAACGGGCGACGCGGTAGACGACGTTATGCTTTACGGCCGCGGCGCAGGCGCGTTGCCTACGGCAAGCGCGGTCGTTTCCGACGTAATTTACGCGGCAACCCACTCGGACGTAAAATATTCTACGTTCAAAAACACCGCTACGGCGGATAGTGCGGTGAAATTCGTTTCGGATTTCTCGAGTGCGTACTATATCCGTGTTTCCGCGGAAGATAAGGCGGGTGTACTTGCAAAGATTAGCGGTATTTTCGGGAAATACGGCATTTCGATTGTAGAGCTTGCGCAAAAGGGTGAAGCGGTGGACGGCAAAGTCCCGCTTATTATCATCACCCATCAAACGAGCGAAAACAGCGTCAAGCGCGCAGTGGAAAAAATCAACGCGTCGGGCGTAGGCGAAGTACAGTCGGTTATCCGCGTGGAAAAGTAAGCGGACGGATTTGATAAAAAAGGGGACGAGTTTTCGTCTCTTTTTTCTTCTTTGGAGTATGGTATGAAAGGATTAATCGTAATCAACGCCTATCCCAACGGCGCAAAATTTTATAGGCAGGCGGAACGAATCGCGGAAGAGCTCCGCGCGCTCGGTTGTAAAATGGACGTAAAGCGCAACGGTGAGATTTACGCAACGCTTAGCGGGCAGGGGGAATTTTTCCTTTCGTTTGCCGAAAAATACGATTTCGCGATTTATTTGGATAAGGACAAATATTTAGGCAGGGCGTTAGAAGCAAGCGGTTTAAAACTCTATAATAGCGCGAAAGCGATTGAAACGTGCGACGATAAAATGCAGACGTATTTTGCCTTGCGGAATGCGGGCGTGGCGCTTGCAAAGAGTATCCCCGCTCCGCTTTGCTACACGCCGAGAGCAAAGGTGGACGGAAAATTCCTTGAAAACGTAGCGAGGGAACTAGGCTTTCCCTTAGTCGTAAAAAAGAGCTACGGTTCGTTCGGGGCGGGTGTTCAACTCGTACACGGTATGCCCGAATTGATTGAAACGGCGAATAAAGTTCTTTATGAACCGCATTTTTATCAAGAGTACGTCAAGCAATCGAGCGGCAAGGATATCCGCGTGATTGTCATCGGCGACAAAGCGGTAGCGGCAATGGAGCGCGTTGCGCAAAACGGCGAATTTCGCTCAAATATCGAGCTCGGCGGTACAGGCAAACGCGTGGCTTTGCCCGAAAAATACGAGCAAACGGCGTTAAAAGCAGCGGCGGCGCTTGGACTTGATTATTGCGGCGTGGATCTTTTGGAAGTAGGCGACGGGTTGGTTTGCGAAGTCAATTCCAACGCGTTTTTTGAGGGAATCGAGAACGTTACGGGCGTGAACGTTGCCAAAGCGTACGCGGAATATATTCTATCAGATTCGATAAAAAACAGTTAAAAATTGGCGAAGAAAATTGTCCCCGCTCGGGGACTATTTTTTTTGCGTTTGAAAGAGGGAATACTTGACAAGCTTTACAAAACGTGATATAATAATGAAGTTAGAAATATCAAAATCAGCGTTTCATAACTGAGCAAACGTGGGGATTTGGAGTTGGTATGCTATTGAAAAAGAAAGCTGCGATGAAGAATATTTGGGCGCGCGTGCTCTTGGGCTTTTTCGACGTATTTTGGATTGCGTTTATAGGCTTTGCCGCGTTTTGGATCGGGAATTGGTCAGTAACTTCGAAATTTGACTTTTCTTGGAAGCTTACTTACTGGATTCTTGGAAACGTAGGGTTGACAATCGTATTGTGCCTTGTATTCGGGCTGTATTCGATGATTTTTTCGACGGCAGGGTTTCCCGAAGCGTTCCGCATTCTCATCGTAACGGGAATCGTTGCTGTGGCGAATATTGTTTTCGTGCCTTTCAGCGGTTGGAGTTTAAAGATAGGGTATACGGTAATTTTACTGTACGTGCTGTTTTTCCTTTGCGGTTTAGCCGCGACCCGTTTCCTTAGCCGTGCGTTAAAGGCGTTAAAGGCGGTGTTTAGCAACGCGTTTACACACAAAAAACGCGTAATGATTGTCGGTTGTAACAATAACGCGTTTACGCTCATTCGTACAATGGTACTCAAAGAAAAAAGCTTATATAAACCCGTTTGTATTTTGGATTCGGACGAGCGGTATTTGGGCAAACGTATTTATGACGTGCGTGTAGTCGGTACCCCGCAGGAAGCGAAAGAAATTGTGAAAAAATACGGTATTCACGAAATTTTCATCGCCGTTTCCACGAAAAAGGCGGAGACGACGGAGATTTTACAATATTGTCGGGATTGCGGTTGTCCTATGCGCCTGCTTCCTGAGCTTTCCAAAATGACGCATGGGGAGATTAGCGTTTCCCAGCTCCGTCCCGTTCAAATCGAAGATTTGCTCGGTAGAGAACAAATCAGCGTAAACTTAAACGAAGTCATGGAATACATCGAGGGGAAAGTTGTGCTCGTAACGGGCGGGGGCGGTTCGATCGGCTCGGAACTTTGCCGTCAAATCGCGATGCATAATCCCGCGCAACTTATCATTCTCGATATTTACGAAAACAACGCGTACGACATCGAACAAGAACTTACCCGCCGTTACCCGCAGTTGCATTTACTTACCTTGATTGCAAGCGTTCGCGATAAAGCAAAGATGCGCGACGTATTCAATAAACACAGACCGCAAATTGTCTTTAATGCGGCGGCGCATAAACACGTGCCGCTGATGGAAACGAGCCCTAATGAAGCGGTGAAAAACAACGTTTTCGGCACACTGAACGTAGCGCGCGCGGCGGACGAATTCGGTGTGGAAACGTTCGTGCAAATTTCCACGGACAAAGCGGTAAATCCGACGAATATCATGGGCGCAACCAAACGTATTTGCGAAATGATTATTCAAACGATCGGCCGTCACAGTCAACATACGAAATTCGTTGCCGTACGATTTGGGAACGTACTTGGTTCGAACGGCTCGGTGATTCCGCTTTTCAAACGCCAAATCGCAGAAGGCGGTCCCGTTACGATTACGCACAAAGATATTATTCGTTATTTCATGACCATTCCCGAAGCGGTGTCGCTTGTTTTACAAGCGGGGGCGTATGCAAAGAGTGGACAAATTTTCGTTTTAGATATGGGCGAGCCTGTCAAAATTTATGATTTGGCGTATAATCTTATCAAACTTTCAGGCTATGAGCCGAACGTAGATATCGCGATTGAATGCACAGGGCTCCGTCCGGGTGAAAAGCTTTACGAAGAGCGTTTAATGCTAGAAGAGGGCTTACAAAAGACGGCGAATGGTTTGATTAATATCGCAAAGCCGATTCCTTTCGACGAAACGACGTTTTGGACATCGCTCGATAAGCTTTACGAAGCGGCGCATAGCGAAACGGACAGCATGAAAGAGTGGGTGAAAGAACTTGTTCCCACTTATACCATCGATAAGCGCAAGAACGTAGCGTTGAGTTATATGAAAGAATTGCGCGAAATGGAAACTACGGAAGAAAAAGCGGAAAATCGTTAAAAGGATACTTATGCTTACGCAAGAAATTTACGCACAGTATGTAAAAATACTCAAAGAAGAACTTGTGCCCGCAATGGGCTGTACCGAGCCGATTTCTATTGCCTATGCGGCGGCGAAAGCGCGCGCGGTGCTTGGTGAAACGCCCGTTTCGGCAAAGGTTGCCGTCAGCGGGAACATCGTAAAAAACGCCAAGAGTGTTACCGTACCCCATACGGGCGGAATGCGCGGTATTATATCGGCGTTTGCGGCGGGCTTAGTCGCAGGGGACGCGGACGCGGAATTGGAAGTTATCGCGCACGTCACGGACGAGCAAATCGCCGAGATTCGTAAGGTCAAAGAAAACTTTGAGGTGGAAGTGGTTACTCCCGACGACGCGCGTGTGTTCGATATCGGGATTACACTGTATTCCAAGAATCATGAATCGTACGTTCGTATCGTAGATACGCATACGAATCTTGTTTCGGTAAAACTCGACGGAAACACGCTTTATGAGAATATGCCGCAGGAAGAAGACCGCGCGGATAGAAGCGGTTTGAGCGTGGAAAATATCATTGAGTTTGCGGACAAAGTGGAAGTGGCGGACGTCGAAGAAGTTTTACACCGCCAAATCGATTACAATATGGCGATTGCCGAAAAAGGCTTGAAAGAAAACTACGGCGCGAATATCGGGAAGGTGCTTTTGCGCGCTTACCAACCGGACATCAAAATCACGGCGAAAGCGTACGCGGCGGCGGCAAGCGACGCGCGTATGAACGGTTGCGAACTCCCCGTAATCATCAATTCAGGCAGCGGCAATCAAGGTATTACGGCTTCCGTACCCGTTGTTGTTTATGCGAGGGGCTTACATATTTCCAAAGAAAAGCTTTATCGCGCTTTGTGCGTGTCTAACTTAATTACTATTCATTTAAAAGCGGGGATCGGCGCGCTTTCCGCGTACTGCGGCGTGGTATCGGCGGGAGCAGGCGCCGCATGCGGCGTGGCGTACTTGCTCGGCGGCAGAATGGAAGAAATTTCCCACACCCTTGTAAACGCGCTTGCGATTGATTCGGGTATCATTTGCGACGGCGCGAAAGCAAGTTGCGCGGCGAAGATTGCCACGGCGGTGGAGAGCGGTTTGCTTGGCTTGAATATGTTCTATAACGGCAATGAATTTTTTGCGGGAGACGGTATTGTAAAAGCAGGCGTGGAAAAAACCATTCAATCGGTTTCGCAACTCGCGCAACGAGGCATGAGAGAAACGGATAAGGAAATTATTCGAATCATGCTCGAAGAGTCTTGATTCCCTTGATTTGATAAACGTCGCATTTTTTCGTTGACGCTCGCTCACGTACTACTCGGTACGCTCGTTCGCGTTGCCTTGAACTGCTTGTTTCTAAAAGCGGTGAGCCACCGCGGGCAAGTTGGGATTTATTGCACGTGTTTAGTGGCGGCGGATTTGATTTTTGAAAGGAAAAATTAAAAAATTAGGGCGATTTCTTGTAGAAATCGTCTATTTTTCTTGCATAAAATATAAAACGGCGAAAAAAGCGTGAGTTTCTTAGGAAAAACAAGAAAAATCTACGATTTTACCGTTAAAATCCTTGCTTTTTCGATTATATAATGTTATAATAACCCATAATCAATATTTTTGATTAAAACACGCGCTGCATTCGATTTTTTCGTTTAATATGCGTGCAAATGGAGAGGACTATGGAAAGAGTGTATAATTTTTCGGCTGGGCCTTCGATGTTGCCCTTAGAAGTATTGCAAAAAGCGGCTACGGAAATGTTGAATTACGAGGGGAGCGGAATGTCCGTTATGGAGATGAGTCACCGCTCGCCCGTCTATGAAAAAATCATTGGCGAAGCGGAAGCGCTTTTACGCCAAGTGATGAATATTCCCGATAATTATAAAGTCTTGTTTTTGCAAGGCGGCGCGTCTACGCAGTTTGCGGCTGTGCCTTTGAATTTGATGAACGGAAGTAAGAAAGCGGATTATATCCTTTCGGGACAATTCTCGACTAAGGCGTACAAGGAAGCGCAAAAATACGGCGACGCCGTTGCTGTAGCAAGCAGCAAGGAAAGCAATTTCTCGTTCGTACCCAAGACGGACAAAAATTCGTTTAGAGCGGACGCGGACTACGTGCATATTTGCTTTAACAACACTATTTACGGCACCAAGTTCCCTTATATTCCCGAGACGGGGAATATCCCGCTTGTAGCGGATATGTCGTCTTGCATTTTAAGCGAACCGGTGGACGTAAGCAAGTTCGGCGTTATTTACGCGGGCGCGCAAAAGAACATGTCCGCGGCGGGGCTGACCGTTGTTATTATCCGCGAAGACTTGCTCGGTAACGCGAGAGCGGAAACGCCGACGATGCTCGATTATAAAGTACAAGCGGACAATGGCTCGATGTACAATACGCCGCCCACGTATTGCATCTATATTGCCAAGCTTGTATACGAGTGGATTTTGGGGCTTGGCGGTTTGGAAAAAATGCGCGAAATGAACGCGAAAAAAGCCGCGCTTTTGTATGATTATTTGGACGGACAAAGTTATTACGTTGCGCCCGTGAAAAAGGAAAGCCGCTCGATGATGAACGTGACTTTTGTCACGGGTGACGCGGACTTGGATAAGAAGTTTGCTCTAGAAGCGGCGAAAGCAGGGCTTGTGAACCTGAAAGGACACCGTTCGGTTGGCGGTATGCGCGCTTCAATTTACAACGCGATGCCCTACGAGGGCGTGGAAGCGCTCGTCAAGTTTATGGATGAGTTTGCAAAGAATAACCCCAAAGCGTAAAGGAAGATTTTGGGCTTAAAAACGGAGAGAGAATTATGTTGAAAATTAAGTTAATGAATAAAATTGCGAAGGTAGGAACGGACGTTTTAACAAACCGCTACGAAGTGGGCGCGAACGTCGAAAGCGAAGACGCGATTATGGTTCGTTCGGCAAACTTGCACGAAATGCCGCTTGGCGATAACTTGCGCGCGATTGCCCGTTGCGGCGCAGGGGTGAATAATATTCCTGTGGACAAATGCACGGAAGCAGGGGTTGTCGTATTCAATACTCCCGGCGCAAATGCGAACGCGGTCAAAGAACTTGCAATCGCGGCGCTCGTTTTAGCTTCCCGCGATATTATCGGCGGTGTGAAATGGGTGGAAACGCTCGCGGGTCAAGAAAACGTTGCCAAAACGGTAGAAGCGGGCAAGTCCGCGTTCGTTGGGCATGAGCTTGCGGGTAAAACGCTCGGCGTAATCGGGCTTGGCGCAATCGGCGGTATGGTTGCAAACGCGGCGATTTCGCTTGGTATGAGCGTTATGGGGTACGACCCGTACATCACGGCAAAGGCGGCGTGGAGTCTTGCTCCCTCCGTCAAGCAAGCGTCCGATTACACGGATATTTTCAAAAACTGTGATTATATTTCCTTGCACGTACCGGCAACGCCGCAAACGAAGAATATGATCAACGAAAAGACGATCTCGCAAATGAAGAACGGCGCGCGGATTTTGAATCTTGTGAGAGCGGATTTGGTGAATGCGGAAGACGTGAAAGCGGCTTTAAAATCGAAAAAACTTGCCGCATACGTCACCGATTTCCCGACGGACGAAACGGCGGGCGCGGACGGGGTGATTGCCATTCCTCATCTTGGCGCTTCGACGGTGGAATCGGAAGACCATTGCGCGGTTATGGCTGCGCAACAGCTCGACGAGTTTTTGCTTTGCGGCAACATTCGCAACAGCGTGAATTTCCCGTCGGTGGGAATCCCTATGTCCGACAAACCGCGCGTTTGTATTATGAACAAAAACATACCGAATATGCTTACGCAAATCACTTCGGCATTCTCGGCGGAGAATATCAACATCGAAAATTTGGCGAACGGTTCGAAAGGGGAAATCGCGTACACGATTGTGGAAACAAACGTGGCGGCGCACGGCGAGATATTGAATAAACTCGCGGCGATCGAAGGGGTTTTCGGCGTGCGGGAATTCGATTAAGAAAGGGAAATGAAATAGGGGGTGCGGCTATGTCCGAATCCATTTTAAAAAAACAAGAAAAAATCGCGCTCGAGCTTCGGGCGTTGTATGCAAAATACGGTTACTTGCCCTATAAAATGAGCAAGTTTGAAGAATATGATTTATACGCTTCGAATAAGGACTTTCTCACGGGCGATAGAGTCATTACGTTCAACGACACGGACGGTAAATTGCTCGCGTTAAAGCCTGACGTTACGCTGTCGATTGTCAAAAACGACGTAGCGGCAGGGGATACCCGAAAAGTCTATTATAACGAAAACGTCTACCGTATTTCGGGCGAAACAAAGCAGTTCAAAGAACTTATGCAGGTGGGCTTGGAACGCATCGGTGAAATGGGCTTGTACGAAGTGTACGAAGCGGTATATTTGGCTGCGGCGAGTTTGGCGCAAATTAGCAAAAATTTCGTGCTGGACATTTCGCACTTGGGCGTACTTTCCGCATTGATGGACGAGTGGATCGGCGTCAACCGCGATCCTGCGTTTGAAAAGGCGGCAATGGAATGTCTTGCGGAGAAAAACCCGCACGGTTTGCTCACTGTTTGTGAAAAATACGGCGTAGTGAAAGTAGGGCGGGAAATGCTGCTTGCGCTGGTTGGCGCGTACGGGAAAATGAGCGTCGCGCTTGCGAAAATCGAGCCCTATTGTAAAGGCAAAGCGGAAAATCCGTTTAAGCGGTTAAAGACCTTGTTTTCTATGCTTGAAAAGACGGAATACGCGGAAAATATTCGCTTGGATTTCTCTGTGGTCAACAACCGCAATTATTACGATAATATCCTTTTTAAAGGCTTTATCGAGGGGGTATCGGAAAGCGTGCTTTCCGGCGGTAGATACGATAAACTCATGGAACGTTTGGGTAAAAAATCGGGCGCGATCGGCTTTGCGGTATACCTTGATTTGTTGGAAGGCTTCGGCGAAGACAAACGCCTTTTAGACGTGGACGTCTTGGTGTTGTACGACGATAAAACGGACGCGGAAGAAATCGTGAAAGCGGTGAATGAAACCGTGCAATCGGGCAAGTCGGTCAGCGCACAAAAAACGCCGTCGGGCGTGCGCTATCAAGCGTTGCTCGACATCAGGGGGTGCGTATGATTAACGTAGCGCTTCCCAAGGGTAGGCTTGGGGAAAAAATCTATGATATTTTCGAGGCGGCGGGCTATGAATGTCCGTCCATTAAAGAACCGAATCGGAAGCTCATTTTTGAGAACGAAGAAAAGGGTGTGCGCTATTTTTGGGTAAAACCCTCCGACGTGTCCATTTACGTAGAGCGCGGCGCGGCGGACATCGGCGTTTGCGGCAAGGATATTCTTGCGGAATACGAGCCGAACGTGTACGAGCTTTTGGACTTAAAAAAAGGCGTTTGCCGCATGGCGGTCGCGGCGAAAAAGGACTTTTACGACGACGGTAGAAACACTTTGAAAGTAGCGACAAAATTTGTGCATTGCGCAAAGAAATATTACGCTTCCAAGTGCCGTGATATCGACGTGATTCACTTGAACGGTTCTATCGAAATCGCTCCCATTTTAGGGCTTTCGGACGTCATCGTAGACATCGTGGAAACGGGTGCGACCCTGAAAGAAAACGATTTGGACGTAGTGGAAGAAATTTTCCCTATAAGCGCAAGACTGATTGCGAATAAATCGAGCTTTAAGTTCAAAACGGAAGAAATCGAAACGCTTATGCAAAAGGTAAGCGCACTCATAGGTTAAGAAATGATAAAGATTTTTAAGTGGGGGGAAGTTTCCCCCGAAGAAATTTTCGCAAGACTGAACCCGACGGCGAGCGTAGAAGCCGTCGTTTCGGAAATCATTGCGGAAGTAATCAAGAATAAGGACGCCGCGCTCAAAGCGTACAGTGAAAAGTTCGACGGCGTAAAATTAGATTCCCTTGAAGTCACGCAAGCGGAAATTGACGAAGCCTACCAAAACGCGGATCAAGAGTTCGTGCAAATCTTGGAAGAGGCGGCGGCGAATATCCGCGAATTTCACTCCAAGCAACTCCGTCAAGGCTTTACGATCGAGCGTGCGGACGGCGTGGTGGTGGGTCAAAAAATCACCGCCATCGACAAGGCGGGCTTGTACGTGCCCGGCGGTACGGCGGCGTATCCCTCCACAGTGCTTATGGACGCGATTCCTGCAAAAATCGCAGGCTGTGGCGAAATCGTCATGGTTACCCCTCCCTCTAAAGATGGGAAAGTCAATCCCGACATTTTAACGGCGGCAAAAGTGGCTGGGGTTACGCGGATTTTCAAGGTGGGCGGCGCGCAAGCGATTGCTGCGCTTGCTTACGGCACGGAAAGTATCCCCAAAGTGGATAAAATCGTCGGTCCGGGTAATGCGTACGTCGCGGAAGCGAAAAAGCAGGTTTTTGGCAAAGTATCGATTGATATGATTGCAGGCCCGAGCGAGATTTTGGTGCTCGCGGACGGAACGAACGACGCGAAATATATCGCGGCGGACTTGCTGTCCCAAGCTGAACACGACAAAATGGCAAGCGCGGTGCTCGTCACGGATAGCGAAGCTTTGGCTGTTGCCGTTTCCGAAGAACTGGAAAAGCAAATTCCCTTGCTTTCGAGAAAGGAAATCGCGCGTAAGTCGATTGACGATAACGGCAAAATCATCATTGCGGAAAATTTGTTGCAGGCGATTGAAATTTCCAACGAAATCGCGCCGGAACATTTAGAAGTCTGCGTTGACGAGCCGTTTGAGTATTTGGATAAAATCAAGCATGCAGGCTCGATTTTCCTTGGTAAAAACTGTCCCGAAGCGCTTGGCGATTATTATGCTGGGCCAAACCATACGTTACCCACGAGCGGTACGGCGAAATTTTCTTCTCCGCTTTCAGTGGACGATTTCATCAAGAAAACACAGTTTTCTTTCTATCCGAAAACGGCGTTGGAAAAGGTTGCGGACAAGGTCGCGTATTTTGCGAATAAAGAGGGTTTACAAGCGCACGGAAAGAGCGCGACGATACGATTTGAGAAAAAGGATTAAACGGTTTTATGAGTAAATTTTTCAGCGCGAAATATGCGAAATTAGTTCCGTACGTACCGGGGGAGCAACCCAAAGACGCGCAATACGTAAAACTCAATACGAACGAATCCCCGTTCCCGCCCCCGAGCTCGGTGGTGGAAGCGGTGAAAACGGAAGGGGGGCGCTTGCAACTGTATTCCGACCCCGAAAGCGCGCTACTCACGCAAAAAACCGCGGAAATTTTGGGCGTAAAAGCCTCGCAAGTGCTGATGACGAACGGATCGGATGAAGCGCTTAATTTTGCGTTTATGGCGTTTTGCGACGAAACCCACCCGATTGTATTCCCCGACATTTCTTACGGTTTTTATTCGGTTTTTGCGAAGCTGAACGGCATACCGTATAAAACGGTTGCGTTAAAGGAAGATTTTTCGGTGGATTACCGCGATTATTTGGGCGTGAAAGCCAACGTGGTGATTGCAAATCCCAACGCGCCTACGGGGCTTGCGCTTTCGCGCGCTGAAGTGGAAGAAATTTTGAAATCCAACCCCGAAAACGTCGTTATCATTGACGAGGCGTACGTGGATTTTGGCGGGGAAAGCTGTGTTTCCCTCATCGATCAGTACGAGAACTTGCTTGTCACGCAAACCTTTTCAAAATCCCGCTCTTTGGCAGGCGCGAGATTGGGTATGGCGATCGGAAACGAAAAGCTTATTGCGGACTTGAATACGATCAAATACTCGACGAATCCCTATAACGTAAACCGTATGACGGCGGCGGCAGGTTTCGCCGCGCTTTGCGAAACGGAGTGGTTTGAAACCTGTGTTCGCACGATACAAGAAAATAGAGAAAGCACGAAAACTCGTTTGCAAGAGCTCGGTTTTACCGTACTCGATTCCAAAACGAATTTCCTTTTTGCGAAATCGGAAAAGGTTTCGGGGGAAGAACTTTACAAGGAATTAAAATCACGCGGCGTACTCGTTCGGCATTTTAGCGGCGAGAGAATCAAGGACTACGTGCGCATTACCGTCGGTACGGCGGAGCAAATGCAAATTTTGCTCGAAAAGACGGCGGAAATCCTTAAGGAGAAAAAGGTATGAGAAAAGCGGAAATCATAAGAAAAACAGCGGAAACGGACATTCTTCTTTCCCTTAATTTAGACGGCAACGGTAAAAGCGAAATTAATAGCGGTTGCGGCTTTTTAGACCACATGCTCACCCTTTTTTCCAAGCATTCGGGCTATGACCTTGCATTGACCTGTAAAGGGGACGTGCAGGTAGATTATCACCATACGGCGGAGGACGTCGGTATCGCGCTCGGGCAAGCGTTTTTACAGGCGATTGGCGATAAGAAAGGGATTGTCCGTTACGGAGATACTACGCTCCCTATGGACGAAACGTTGATTGCGACGGCGGTGGATATTTCAGGGCGAGATTATCTGTCCTGCGCGCTCGACATTCAAGCGGAAAAGGTGGGCGATTTCGACACCGAGCTTTGCGAAGAATTTTTTGCGGCGTTTGTGCGCGAGTCGCGCATTACGCTCCATATCCGTCAGCTTGCGGGTAAAAACGCGCACCACATTATCGAAGGTACGTTCAAGTCGGTAGCGAGAACGCTTGGCAAGGCAACGTCGATTGACCCTAGCCGCGCGAATGAAATCCCGTCGACAAAAGGGGTGCTTTAATGATTGCAATCATCGATTACGGCGTGGGGAATTTGTTCTCTATAAAATCGTCGTTTGAAGCGGTCGGCGCGGACACGGTAGTCACATCCGACCCCAAAGCGATACGAAACGCCGATAAAATTATGCTTCCCGGCGTGGGCGCGTTTGAGGACGCGGCGAGAAAACTTAAAGAGAGCGGACTTGGCGAAATCGTCAAGGAAGAGGCGGCGAAAGGGAAACCCCTTTTAGGCGTTTGCTTGGGTATGCAGCTGCTTTTTGAGCGTAGTCACGAATACGGCGTCCATGAGGGCTTGGGAATTTTGAAAGGGGACGTCGTGCCCATGAAAGGGTATATCGACGATAAACTCAAAGTCCCGCAAATCGGTTGGAACGCGTTGAAGTTTACGAAAGAGAGTCCGCTTTTTAAGTATATCAAAAACGGCGATTTTGTGTATTTTGTGCACTCGTATTTTGCGAGCGGTTGCGAGGATAGCTTGGCGGCGGTAACCGAATACGATAAAGACTTGACGGCAGCGGTTTCGAAAGGAAACGTTTACGGGTGTCAATTTCACCCCGAAAAGAGCGGCGACGTCGGCTTGAACATTTTAAGAGCATTTAGCGAATTATAAGAGAGAAAGGAATATGAAAATTTTCCCCGCAATAGATTTATACGGGCAAAAAGCCGTACGTTTGTACAAAGGCGACTATGCGCAAATGACGGTATATAACGACGACCCCGTGTCCGTGGCGAAAGACTTTAAAGCGCAGGGTGCGGAATATATCCACGTCGTTGATTTAGAGGGCGCGAAAACGGGCGTGCCAGCGCATACGGACATTGTCCGCCGTATCGCCCAAGAAACGGGTTTGTTTATCGAAATCGGCGGCGGTATCCGCACGATGGAAACGGTGGACGAGTATTTGTCTGCTGGCGCAAGTCGCGTAATTTTAGGCACGGCGGCGGTCACGGATGAAGCGTTTTTAAGAGCGGCGCTTGCCAAATACGGCGAAAAAATTGCGGTCGGCGCAGACATTGCGGACGGCAAAATTGCCATTCGCGGTTGGGTGGAAAAATCCGATTACGGCACGGACGAGTTTTTGTCGAAAATGCAGTCGCTTGGCGTAAAGACGGTCATTTGCACGGATATTTCCAAGGACGGCGCAATGCGTGGCACAAACCGCGCTTTGTATCAAGAAATCGGCGAGAAATATTCACTGAACATCGTCGCTTCGGGCGGCGTTTCGTCGATAGAGGACGTGCAAGCGTTGGCGGCGGCGAATACGTACGGCGCAATCATTGGTAAGGCGTACTATATCGGCGCGATTGATTTAGCGAAAGCAATCGAGGTGGCGAAATGATTACGAAACGGATTATACCCTGTTTAGACGTCAAGGACGGCAGGGTAGTGAAGGGGGTAAACTTCACAGGTTTGCGCGAAGTAGCTTCTCCCGTAGCCTTGGCGGAGTATTATTCCAAGTGCGGCGCGGACGAGCTTGTTTTCTACGATATTACGGCGTCAGCCGAGGGCAGGGCTTTGTTCATCGACATTTTACGTGAAACGGCGAGCAAGGTTTTTATTCCCTTGACGGTGGGCGGGGGAATTAAAGACGTATCCGATTTTGAACGGGTACTTTCTTGCGGCGCGGACAAGGTCAGCGTAAACTCAGGCGCGATAGCCAACCGCGCATTGATTGGCGAGGCGGCGAAAAAGTACGGCGATCAATGCGTCGTCATCTCCGCGGATATTAAGCGTGTCAACGATGAATTCCACGTTTTTGTCAAAGGCGGCAGGGAGGATACGGGCTTGCATGCAATCGAATGGATTAAGCGTTGTGTTGGCGAAGGCGCTGGCGAGGTTGTCGTCAATTCTATGGACACGGACGGCGTGAAAGGCGGTTTTGATATCGAACTCTTAGAAAAAGTTTGCGCGGCGGTAAAAGTCCCCGTCATCGCCTCGGGCGGCGCAGGGAGTAAGGCGCATTTTGTCGAGCTTTTCCAAAAAATTCCTGACATTGACGCGGGTTTGGCGGCGTCGGTATTCCATTTTGGCGAAATCGCCATTCCCGATCTTAAGAAAACACTTGCGGAATATTCTATTCCCGTCCGCATATAAGGCAGAAAAAGGAGTAAAATATAATGAAAATTGAAGAATTGAAATTTGACGAAAAGGGTTTAATTCCTGCAATCGTTGTGGACGCAACGACGAAAGAAGTTTTGACGTTGGCGTATATGAATAAACAAAGCTTGGCAATTACTCTTCAAGAGAAAAAGACCTGTTTTTGGAGTAGAAGCCGCCAAGAATTATGGCGCAAGGGTGCGACGAGCGGAAACTATCAGCACGTTGTTTCCATCACGGCGGACTGCGATAAGGACGCGCTTGTTGTCAAAGTTGACAAAGAAGGTCCTGCCTGCCACACGGGTGCGGAAAGTTGCTTTTTTGAGCCGTTGTTTATCAATGAAGAACGGGGCGAATTTTCCATGCGCGGCTTGTACGATTTACTCTTAGGCAGACAAAAAGACCGTCCTCAAGGCTCTTATACCACCTATCTTTTCGAGAAAGGGTTGGATAAAATTTTGAAGAAGGTAGGGGAGGAATGCACGGAAGTCATCATCGCGGGTAAAGCGGACGATAAAAAGGAAACAATCTATGAAATTGCCGACCTTGCCTATCACGTAATGGTGCTTATGGTGCAAATGGGCATCACCGTGGACGAGGTTCAAGCTGAGCTTGCCTCCCGCCACGTAATCGACCATAAAGTCAAGCAGGAAAAAATGACCAAATAAACATTTGAATCGAGAAAACGTAAACTGCCCCGCCGCGCGAATTTCGCGCGGCGGGGCTTTCTATCGGTTTTTTCAATAGCGGAAATCGGTTTTTCCGATTATAAAAGAGAAAAATTCGAAAAAAGAAATTTATATATATAAAATGTAGGAAGAATGATTGACAAAATATATTTTTTAAGTTAAAATGTTAGTTGTGTTATAAGCAAAATTGGGTCTATATGCCGTAAAAAAGGTGTAAGATTCAGTGCATAAACGAAAAAGGATATGAGGTAACTCAATGAAAAGGAAACTCAAAAGAACCTTAATTCTCGTGTTCTTGGCGGTGGCGTCGCTGTTCATTTTAGCGGGCTGCTCGTTCAAATACACGACGAGACAGGAAGTTATTGACGATTACGGCTTAGAAGCGTCCGTAACCTACTATGGGAACGGCGGCGTATTCGAAAATAGTCTTGCTACGAAAACGCTCGACTATATGAGCGGTCAGCCTGCAATCAATATCGGGGTAGACAAGATGAAGCCGCAAAGAACGATCAAACGCGATCAGTACGATTTCGACGGTTGGTACTACATTGTTTTGGACGCGGAGGGGAATCCCACTTATACGGACGAAACGAATACTTATTACGCGCTCGGCGAAGCGGTAGATTTTACAAAACTCTTGGAAGCGGGCGATCATTGGCTTGTAGCGGCGGGCTGGAAGTCTAAGGCGAAAGTGCAGTTCAAGCTCGTGGTAGAGGACGGCGTGAAGATCCCCAACCCCGACGCAGAAGCGGAGCAAAAGGAATTTGCGAACGGCGACGTTATCAGAATGGCTCCGTTCAACGTTGACGGCACGTATCCGTACCCGAAAGAATTCTTCGGTATCAATCATAAGGATTCCAACCGCGCGCTTACGTTTGTAGAATATTATACGGACGAAAACTGTACAACCCTTGCAACTTGGCCGATTAAACGTCAGGAAACGGACACGGTTATTTATGCGAAGTATTTGGTAGGCGCTTGGACGGTCGTGAAAGACAAGCAAGGCTTGCCTGTGAATTATCTTGAGGGTAAGTGGGAAATCGTCGAGACGGCGAAAGCTGCTACGGAAATGTTCGACGCGATTCAATATAACGAAGTCGATTGCGACGGTTATTGGATTGCTCAGGACATCGATATGAGTAACGAGCTTGAAAGAACGCCGTTCAACCGTTTTAATGGGGTTATCCATAGCAACGGCGCAACGATTAAGAACTTGCGAGTTAAGAAATCGGCTGTTGCAAACGAAGCGACGACTTCCGTCTTTGGCAAAATCGGCGATACTGCGGAACTCTTAAACGTGAACTTTGAAAATCTTACGTTTACCTGCGCTAGCTCGCAATCGAAGTTCAATGCCTACTTCCTTTTTGAAAGTCTTTCCGAAAAGGCGAAAATTGAAAACGTGACGGTAACGGGTACGCTTAATATTACGATTAGTAAGAGAAACGGAACGTACGTAGCGAACTTAATGGACGCAAACCTTACGATGAACTATTCGAATTACTTGTTCGGCGGCTACGCGACGGACGACGCATATTTAGCGGCAAGCGCGCAAAAGGGCTTTAAGGTACAAGGCGCGCCCGAAGAAATCGTTAAGATTACGTCAGGTATATAAAAATTGAAAGAAAAATAACGGAGGATATAGATTATGAATAAATCGGTAAAGAAAGTGATTTGTTTATTATTAGGCGCAATGATGGCGTTTTCGTTTACCGCATGCGGCGGTGGCGGCGGAGATAAAGACTCCACGTCTGAAGGCGCAGGCAACGTAAGCACAGGCGGCACTTCTGATGGCAGCACTTCTGATGGCGGCACGAGCGAGGGTGGCAACGACAAGGAACAAAAGTACAATACGGAAACCCGTCCTATCGTGTTCGCAACGGAATCGTTGGACGGAAACTTCAACCCCTTCTTTGCAACGTCCGCAACGGACAGCAACATGGCGGCAATGACGCAAATCGGCATGTTGACGACGGAAGCGAATGAAGACGGCGCGGACGTAATCGCGTACGGTAAGGATCAACCCGTCGTTACGCTTGACTTGAAGCAAACGATGACGCTTAGCAACGGTACGGTTACGCAAAACGCAGCGGAAGCGGATTTCACCGAATATTCGTTCATTATTAAGAACGGTATCAAGTTCAGCAACGGCTCGGCGCTCACGATCGACGACGTGCTTTTCAACTTGTACGTATATCTCGACCCTGCATATTTGGGTTCGGCAACCATCTACTCGACGGATATCGTCGGTTTGAAAGCATACCGCGCGCAAGATCCCGATTTGCAGGATAATTCCACGGTAACGGATAGTGACTTGAATGCAGATTTCTACGCAAAAGCGGATACGAGATTGAATTATTTGATCAACCACTTGCTCGACGCATACGAATATCCCGCTAACGAGAATACGGAAGGGGATATCGAAAGAACGAAAGAGCTCTTCAAAGAAGAAGCTGCGTCGAACTGGTCGATGACCGCAGGTACGCTTGAAAGCTACGAAGAAAAATATTCCTTCACGGAAGATTGGCAGATTTACTACTACAATATGGGCATCGTAAGAGTTTCCCAAGAAGCTACGACGAAAATGACGATGTACATCGATCCCGAAACGCGCGCAACGTTCGTTGGCGAAGAAGCGGCGAAAGCGGCTGTGGAAGCGGGTACGATTAAAGAATACAAGTACATGACAAACCTTGATCCTGAAGCAGACGAGATTACTACGGGGGGATATAATCCATTTTTTGCGCAAGAAATGGAAGAAGCGATGAACGATACGGCGTTGATTGCAAAGTACGTGGAAGAAAAGGGTTGTACGGAAGAAGAAGCGAAATCGTATATTGAACAAGATACGGCGATTACAAACGCTTGCAATACGATGACGGCTACGGAAGAAGATATTGCCATGATTCTTATGTATTGGGCGACGGGCAGCAACCTCCGTGACGAAATCGCAGCGGAAGCAAGAACGAAATATTACGAAGAACAAGGGAAAACGGAAGACGGCAAGATGAGAGTGCCTGATATTTCGGGTATTACGACGAGCAAAACGAGCGTGGACTTCTCGGGTAACGATCTCGGCGCAGAGCACGACGTATTGAACATCAAGATCAACAAAGTTGACCCCAAAGCAATTTGGAACTTTGCGTTTGCCGTTGCGCCTATGTATTACTACTCGAACGAATGGGCGATGAACAAAGAGAATACCCCTCACGGCGTTATATTCGCGGATAACGAATTCTTTGATAAAGTATTGCAAGATCCCGATAAGAACGGTCTTCCCCAAGGCGCAGGCGTGTATATGCCTTCCAACGAAAAGGATAGCGGCACTGTAACCCGTGAAAACTTCTACAAAAATAAGTGGGTATACTTCAAGCGTAACCCTTATTTCTACACCGTTCTCGGCGACGGTAACGACACGTCGAACAATGCGAAGATTAAATATTTGCATTATAGAGAAGTAGGCTCGAGCAACTTGATCGAAGCGCTCGAAACGAAGAGTATCGACGTTGGCGAACCGAACGCAACGGCTGATAACTTGCAAATTATCGACGGAATCAGCCATTTGAGCTATGAGACCTATTTAACGAACGGTTACGGTTACGTAGGTATCAACCCGAAATACGTTCCCGACATTGAAGTCCGCCGCGCGATTATGCAAGCGATGGATAAGAACTTCATCGTTACGTATTATACGGAACAACTTGTTGACTTGATCGAAAGACCGATGTCCATCACCAACTGGGCATATCCCGACGGTGCAACAGAATATCCTTCGATTGCGTACAATCCTCTCTCCTATGAAATTGAAGCGAATATGCTCGCGGAGATTGAATCCAACGGTGGTTCGGCAAAGAAAGGCAGCGACGGCGTTTACATTGTAAATGACACGCGTCTTGAATTTACCTTCACGATTGCGGGCGACACGACGGATCACCCTGCATACCAAATGTTCATGAAAGCGAAAGAAACGCTTGAAGAAATTGGTTTTAAGATTACGGTTAATACGGACATTAAAGCGCTCACCAAGCTTTCCACCGGTCAGCTTACCGTATGGGCGGCGGCTTGGTCTTCGACGGTTGACCCCGACTTGTACCAAGTTTACCATAAAGACAGTAAAGCAACGAGTATCAAGAATTGGGGCTATACGGAAATCTTCAAAGATACGTCTGGCGAACAGTTCGGTTACGAACAAAAGAAGATCAACGCATTGAGCGCGCTCATTGAAGAAGCTCGTACGAAGCTTGACGAAGAATCCCGTGCTATAGATTACGCGGAAGCGTTGGATTTGATTATGGATCTTGCGGTAGAGCTTCCTACTTACCAGAGAAACGACTGTCTTGTATATAATAAGGACATTATTGATTCCAGTACGCTCAACGATAATCCTACGGCAAACAGCGGGGTTATCGACAAGATGTGGGAACTTAATTATAACTGATAACCTTTCTTATCGGTAAATTCGTTTCCGAAAAATAAACGAAAAGTGAAGAGAAACAGATGTTAAAATACTGTATAAAAAGATTATTGCTTTCCATATTGATATTGCTCGGCGTGTCACTCATTCTGTACATTTTGGTTTCCTTTATGCCTGTGGACTATTTTGAAGACCAAATTAGAAACAGCTTGGGTGGCGCCGTTGAGAGCAACGAAGCGGAAGTGCAAGCGAAATTAGATTCCATCAAAGCGTATTACGGCTTGGATTCCAACGTATTTAAAGGCTACTTTAATTGGCTTTCCAGACTTTGCAAAGGGGACCTTGGTAATTCTTTCGTAGAAAAGCAACCCGTTGAAGACGTTATCTTTAGAGATATGGGCGTTTCTTTCGGGATTTCCCTTGTTGCGTTGATTTTAGAGCTTTTGATCGCGATTCCGCTTGGTATCAAATGCGCGTGCAATCAATATGGCAAGCTTGACTATTTCGTCACCGTACTTACGATGATTGGGATTTCTTTCCCGACCTTCTTCCTTGGCGGTATTGTAAAGAAGATTTTTGCCTCCGACCTTGGTTGGTTTGAACCGATCGGCCTTAAATCCAGTTTACCGATGGACGCTTCGGATTGGCAGCGTTTTGGGGATATGCTTTGGCACTTGGTATTGCCTATGTTCGTGCTTGTCGTTCTTTCTATCGGCGGTTGGATGCGTTATACGCGTACGAATACGCTCGAAGTATTGAACGCGGACTATATCCGTACGGCGCGTGCGAAAGGCTTGTCCGAAAAATCGGTTGTTTACAAGCACGTATTTAGAAATACGTTGATTCCGCTCGTAACAATGCTAGCGGGTACGCTACCGTCGCTATTCGGCGGTGCGATGATCACCGAAACGGTGTTCGACTTGCCCGGTATTGGTAACACGGCTTGGAAGCTGATGCAGGCGGGTGATATACCGTTTATCATGGGCTACAATATGTTTATTGCAGTGTTGACAGTTATCGGTATATTGCTTACCGATATTATGTACGCGGTTGTTGACCCGCGTGTAAAATTGGGTTAAGGAGGGTAATTATGAAAGACGAAAAGAAAGAAAACGTTGTAGAAGAATTGCCCGTAAAAGCAAACGAAACGGCTGAAGATTTGCACGGGGAAAATTTGGGAGACCGAGTTCGCGTGCTTTCGCCCGGGATGATGGTTGCAAAGCGTTTTTTCCGCTCCAAACTTTCTATCATCGGTTTATTGATGCTTGTTATGCTGTTTGTTGCGTCCTTTGTGGGACCCATTTTCTCGCCTTGGTCGTCGAACGGTAAACCCGTGCGCGACGAAACGAGTATTCCCGACGCTACGCCGTATAAGATTGAATATACGATCGACGGCAAAACGTATTATGCTTACGATATTTTCGTGTCCGAAAATCCCGCGTATAATGCATACGGCGATATCGATTCCACCCATTTGCTCGGCACGGATCAATGGGGGTATGACATTTTCACCAATCTCTTGATTGGCGGAAGAATCTCGCTTACAATCGGTTTTGTCGTTATTATCTTGGAAACGATACTCGGCGTAATCCTAGGCGGGTTAGCAGGATATTTCGGCGGTTGGGTCGACAACCTAATCATGCGTATCGTCGATATCCTAAGCTGTATTCCGACATTGCCAATTATGCTTATTTTGTCGGCAACGCTTACGGCAAACGGGATAGAAGACATTCGAAGACTGTATTTTCTAATGATAATTCTAACGCTGTTCGGCTGGGTCGGCACTGCGCGATTGGTGCGCGGACAAATCCTGTCTTTGCGTGAGCAAGAATTTATGTTGGCGGCGAAATGTTCGGGGCTTTCTACATATAGAAAGATTTTCAAGCACTTGCTTCCCAACGTAATGCCGCAGCTTATCGTTTCGATGACGATGGGGCTTGGCAGCATTATCCTTATGGAAGCTACCCTTGGTTATTTGAACCTTGGTGCGCCTTTGGATACGCCTACGTGGGGGTCTATGATCAACACGGCGTCCAACCCGATTTTCTTGAAGTTATATCCTCATTTCTGGGTTCCTCCCGGAATTTGTATTACGCTTGCGATTTTGGCGTTCAACTTTGTAGGCGACGGCTTGCGCGACGCGTTTGACCCGAAGATGAAGAGGTGATGAAGATGGCTGGAAATAAGAAATCTCATTATATCTCCGCTCGTGAATCCCGTAAAATCGCGAAATCGAATGCAAAAATCACCAAAGCGCTCGAAAAAAGAAAGAGAAGAAAAAACGTAGAGTCTGAATACCTCACTGAAATGAAAGACCCTGCGAATATCGTAGAATTTGAAAACTTAAACACCTATTTCTATACGGACACGGGCGTTGTTAAGGCAGTAAACGGCGTTACGTTTTCCATTCCCGAGGGTTCGACGGTTGGCGTCGTAGGAGAATCGGGTTGCGGTAAGAGTGTTACGTCGCTGTCCTTAATGCAACTTGTAAGCGGTCCTTCCGGTCAAATTGTCGACGGTTCGATTCGTTTCCGTACGAAAGCTTTCCGTCGCGATAAAAAGGGGAAGAAGATACCCGTGTACGAGACGAAAGAAGAAAACGGCGAACAAGTAATCGTAAAGAAAGGCGGTAAACCCGTCGTCAAAAAGGACGAACTTGGCGGTACGATGTACGAAACGGATGAAAAGGTGTACGACATTGCAAAAATGCCTGTCGAAGCGATGCGTTCGATTCGCGGTAGAGAAATCGCAATGATTTTCCAAGAACCGATGACGTCGCTTAACCCCGTTTTTACAATCGGGAATCAGCTCGACGAAGTTGCATTCTTGCATATTGAAGGCATTTCCAAGAAAAATGCGAAAAAGCGCAGTATTGAAATGCTTAATCTCGTAGGCATCGCCGATCCCGAAGGGGTTTATAAAAAATATCCCCATCAGCTTTCGGGCGGTATGCGTCAACGTGTTATGATTGCAATGTCCTTGCTTTGCAATCCTCGCTTGATTATCGCGGATGAACCCACGACGGCGCTCGACGTTACCATTCAAGCGCAAATTTTGGATTTGCTTCGCGAGATTAAAGACAAAATCAGCGGTTCGATTATGTTGATTACGCACGACCTTGGCGTTGTTGCGGAAATGGCGGATTACGTAGTCGTTATGTATGCAGGTAAAGTGATTGAAATGGGTACGGCGGAAGATATTTTCGACAATCCTTTGCATCCCTACACGATTGGCTTGCAAAAGAGCAAACCTACGGTTGACGGCGAAGTGGAATCCTTGTACTGTATCCCCGGTTTTGTACCCAATCCCGTAGATATGCCCAATTATTGCTATTTCCGCGATAGATGCGACAAGTGCCGTATGGAATGCGCCGGCGAATATCCTCATCTTGTAAAAGTGTCGGATACGCACAGCGTAGCCTGCTATCTCTACGAGGAGGGCGGTGAAAATGAATGAACTTGAAATGAATAATGCCCAAAACCTTGAAGAAGAAAAGGTGGAAGCGGTAGCGGAAACGCCCGTTGAAACGGTAGAAGAAGCGCCCGTTGAAGAAACAGTCGCGCAAGAAACGCCCGTTGAAACGGTAGAAGAAGCGCCCGTTGAAGAAACAGTCGCGCAAGAAACGGCAAAGGAAGAAACTCTTGTAAAAGAGGCGAATGAAACGTTAGAAGACGAACCCGTTCAAATGCAAATGGACGGGGTGGAAGAAATTGAAGAGGAAGCAGCTCCTGCAGAGGAAACGACCGATCAAGAAACTCCCGTGCAAGAACAGGTAGAAACCGTTAGCGAAGAAGAATCCGAGCAAATTGAAATGGAAGAAATCGTTGCGTCCGAAAAGGAAGAAGATCTTTCGGGGAAACGCGACGTATGCTGTCCTCATTGCGATCAAAAGCTTCGCATTAGCGACGACGCGGATAAAGCGTTTATTTGTCCTGCATGCCGCAAGGTATTCCGCTTAAAGACGAAGAAAAAGTATTCGAAAATCGTTAGCCAAAAGATTCTTAACGACGAGATTTTGTTAAGCGTTAAAAATTTGAAAAAACATTTCGTTGTGGGGACGAACTTTTTCGGTAAACCTACGGCATACTTAAAAGCAGTTGATAACGTATCCTTTGACTTAAGAAAGGGCACGACGCTTGGTATCGTAGGCGAATCGGGCTGCGGTAAGACAACGATGGGGCGTACGATTTTACGTCTTTACGACGTAACGGGCGGTTCGGTAAAATTCAAAGACCAAGAACTCACGACCCTTTCCAATAAAGAATTCGATAAGCTTCGTCCGAACATGCAAATGATTTTCCAAGACCCTTACGCGAGCCTTTCGCCCCGTTTGACGGTCGGTGAAATTATTGGCGAAGCGGCGCGTCAGCACGGTTTAACGAAAGGTAAAAACTATCGTGATTACGTGCTCGAAATTATGAAAATGTGCGGTTTGCAACCCCATTATTTCGACCGTTATCCCCACGAATTCTCGGGTGGTCAACGTCAGCGTATTTGTATCGCGCGCGCTTTGGCGCTCAAGCCTGATTTGGTTATTTGCGACGAGCCTGTTTCCGCGCTCGACGTATCCATTCAAGCGCAAATTATCAATATGCTCAAAGATTTGCAAAAGGAATTGGGGTTGACCTATGTATTTATTTCGCACGACTTGTCCGTTGTAAAGCATATTTCGGATGAAATCGGCGTAATGTACTTGGGCAGTATGGTGGAATACGGCTCGAAAAAGAGTATTTTTGAGAATACGTTGCACCCTTACACGAAAGCGCTTTTCTCGGCAGTTCCTATTCCCGATCCGCATACAAAGATGAACCGTATCATTTTGAAAGGGGACATTCCTTCTCCCGTCAATCCGCCTAAGGGTTGCAAATTCCACACTCGTTGCGATAAGTGTATGGAAGTATGTAAAACGGTTGCGCCGAAGTATTTAGAAGTGGAAAAAGGGCATTTCTGCGCTTGTCACTTGTACGATCCTGAGTACAACGGCGGTTCGGAAAACTAACGATTATTTGAGGACTTTATGGCAAAAAAGAAAAAGGACGATTTAGATACCGAAACGACGTTTGCGGATATGAACGTTGAAGGTTTTAAATGGTACGATCCCCAACGAAAAAAGAAAGGCTATAAGAAGAATTTTGAAAAGCCGAGTAAAAAAGAATATTGGGCGATGGTGCGTGGCGCATTCCGCGCGTATGCGCCGATGTTCCTTTCCGTCATTTGCGGATTTGGCATAATGGTACTTCTAATGTATTTATGGTTAAAATAAAAAATGCTCCGATTTTCGGAGCATTTTTTATTTGTATGAGAGAATTAATAATGCATTATTTATGAATGGCGCTTTGCCAAAAGTTTGCCCGTTTCCGCGTTCAATAAAAAAGCGCTCACGTTTCCTTTTCGGTCGATAATGCCCACGTAATAATACGGATTATCTTCATAGATTAGCCGTATGCCGATTTCACCTGCAAAACCGTATCTATCCGTCAGGGAAGAAAAGACGTCGCTTTCCGTTTCTTGCAACTTGTTTAATATATCCCGCGGAGATAGCGTTTGTTCGGTTAAAACGGATTTTGCTTCCAAAACAATGCGTTCATCGCCATAAACAATTTCACAAGATACCGTTTTAAGATTTTCCGCGGACAGGGTACAAAAATAGTAATATTCGCCCTTTACGTTGTCATAGGACATTTCACCGCCATAGGAATCGTTTCCGATTTTAAAGTGAAATTCACACGTTTTTGTGCCGTTGGGGGCTACCAGGTACGCGTCGAATCGCGGCGACCCTTCTCTTGCGACTCCGTCGGCAGAGTAGGGTACTTCTCTTTCCCCGATAAAAATCCGCAAGGAAAAATCCTCTGTTTCCGCAAGCAGGATATTGCTTCGTATTTCAGAAACGTACGAAAAATATTCTAGTTTCTTTTTGCAGCTTGCGAAGAACGGGAAAAGGGGCAAAAAGCCGATTAAGAGCAGCATACATAAAATTTTTTTAAGCCTTTGGACTGGCTTTACTGACGTAGAGAAAAAGTTCATAGTAAATTATATTAAAAAAAGATGATAAACATACCAAAAAAATTTCTTTATACAGTTGATTTTTTGCTTTTTGTGTGGTAAAATAATATAAATATTATATACAAGGGGGAGAAGATTATGGGCGTTGATAAAGTAATCCTGCGCGCGTTCTTGAATACGCTCGCCGCAATCGGCGTCTTAATCTTGTTCCTGTTTGCCGCGCTTTGCACCTTTTATCCGTCCACAATGATGAAGATTACCTACGATTTGGGAATGGAGTCCGCAAGTATTCATTTTGCGGAACGCGCTTATAAAGACAGCGACGATATTTACTATATCGCCTATGCAACGGAAGTGGCGATCGGAGAAGGCAAAGACGGAAAGATTGATAGCTGCGGCGAACGTTTTATTGAGGACGGCGAATTTCACGCATACTGCACGGCGAAAGACCAAGAACTTGGCGATAGCGTAAACGGCACATATGAACAGTACGTATGCGGGCAGGTATGCATCGCGAAGTATTGCCGCGGCGAGAAAAATGAAGCGGTAGAATGCGCGTTTGCATGGAAAGGGGAATCGTTTACAAGAAACAACGCGGTGGTTGCCGTGTTGATTACGGCGCTGCAAGCGCAAGACGCCGAAACGGCGCAAATGATAAAGGGGAAAATGGAGCAGATGCAAGGAAGCGTATCGAATGCGGATAAAGCGTATTTCGAGCGCACTCTCGCGCTGATTGGAAACTAAATGGATGTTTGATTCGAGCAATCGAAAAACATCCATTTCTTATTAACTTTTGAAAAAACTATTTTTACACAAGGAGATAACTCTATGAGTAGCAGAATTGTAAAAGAAGGCTTAACCTTTGACGACGTACTTCTCGTGCCGCAAGCATCGAGCGTATTGCCCGCCGACGTTAGCTTAAAAACGCAGCTTACGGACAAAATCAAGCTTAATTTGCCGTTAATCAGTGCGGCAATGGACACCGTTACGGAAAGCCGTATGGCGATTGCAATGGCGCGTGAAGGCGGTTTGGGGATTATTCACAAGAACATGTCGATAGAAGAACAGGCCAATCACGTCGATAGAGTAAAACGCAGCGAACACGGCGTTATCACCGATCCATTTTTCTTGCATCCGAATCATTTGGTGAGAGATGCGGTTGCGCTTATGGAAAAATACCGTATTAGCGGCGTTCCCATCACGACGGACGACGGAAAACTCGTCGGGATTTTGACGAACCGTGACTTGCGCTTTGAAAGCAATTATGAACAACCCATTTCCAACGTCATGACGAAAGAGGGGCTTGTTACCGCGCCGGAAGGCACGTCGCTTGCGGACGCGCAAAAAATTCTCGGTAAGCATAGAATTGAAAAACTTCCCATCGTCGACACGAAGGGGTATTTGAAAGGCTTGATTACCATCAAGGATATTGAAAAATCCATTCAATACCCGAACTCGGCAAGAGACGAAAACGGCCGCTTGCTCGTAGGTGCTGCGGTTGGTACTGCGGCGAACACAATGGAGCGAATCGCAGCGCTTATTGAAGCGCGCGCGGACGTCATCGCAATCGATACGGCGCACGGACACTCCGCAGGCGTTTTGAAGAAAGTGGAAGAAATCAAATCGAAATTCCCGAACATCACTTTGATTGCAGGGAACGTTGCTACGGCAGCGGCTACGGAAGCATTGCTCAAGTCGGGTGCAGACGTTGTTAAAGTAGGTATCGGGCCCGGTTCGATTTGTACGACGCGCGTTGTAGCGGGCATTGGCGTGCCCCAGCTTACGGCGGTTATGGACTGTGCGGAAGCGGCGGATAAACTCGGCAAACGCGTTATTGCGGACGGCGGTATCAAGTACAGCGGCGACATCGTAAAAGCGATTGCTGCAGGCGGTAGCGCCGTTATGGTCGGTTCGCTTTTAGCCGGTACGTTGGAAAGCCCCGGCGAAGTGGAACTTTATCAAGGCAGAAGCTATAAAGTATATAGAGGTATGGGCTCTCTTGGTGCGATGGCGGCAGGAAGCAACGACCGTTATTTCCAAGAAGGACAAAAGAAATTCGTGCCCGAAGGCGTGGAGGGGCGCGTACCTTACCGCGGCAGTGTAGCGGACGTAATTTATCAAATGAAAGGCGGTTTACGCGCAGGTATGGGATATTGTGGCAAGCCTACCGTAGAGGAACTTCGAACGAATTCGGAATTCGTTCGTATCACGAACGCAAGCTTGATTGAAAGTCATCCTCATGATATTTCCATCAGCAAAGAAGCCCCGAATTATACACAACACTAAGGATTAAAAGGAGTATAGAGATATGGAAAACAATGTTCGTCCCGAAAGTATGGCTCGAATCACAACGAAAGCGCTTGCGGAAGCGTTTATTGCGGAGCAGGTGGCGGAAATTCAAGCGCAGGTAGGGAATAAAAAGGTGTTGCTTGCGCTCTCTGGCGGTGTGGATTCATCTGTAGTAGCGGCTTTGCTTGTAAAAGCAATCGGCAAACAGCTCGTTTGCGTACACGTCAATCACGGTTTGCTCCGTAAAGGCGAACCCGAAGAGGTTGTCAAGGTATTCCGTGACGAAATGGACGCGAATCTTGTCTACGTAGACGCGGCCGACCGCTTTTTAGGCAAACTTGCAGGTGTGGAAGAACCCGAAAAGAAACGCAAAATCATCGGCGCGGAGTTTGTCCGCGTGTTTGAAGAAGAAGCGAGAAAGCTCGAAGGGATTGAGTTTTTGGCTCAGGGGACGATTTATCCCGACATTATTGAAAGCGACGGCGTAAAAGCCCACCACAACGTTGGCGGATTGCCCGAAGATATGCAATTTGAGCTTGTCGAGCCGTTGAAATTCTTGTACAAAGACGAAGTCCGTATGGTGGGTAGCGTGTTAGGATTGCCCGACGGAATGGTATACCGTCAACCGTTCCCCGGCCCTGGGCTTGGCGTGCGTTGTCTTGGCGCAATCACGCGCGATAGATTGGAAGCGGTGCGTGAATCGGACGCGATTTTGCGTGAAGAATTCGCTAAAGCAGGTTTGGAAGGTAAGGTATGGCAATATTTCACGGCGGTACCTGATTTCCGCTCGGTAGGCGTAAAGGACGGCAAGCGTACGTACGCTTATCCCGTAATCATTCGTGCAGTAAATACCGTAGACGCGATGTCGGCAACGATTGAAGAAATTCCTTACGACGTATTGCGTAAAATCACCGCGCGTATTACGGCGGAAGTAGAAAACGTAAACCGCGTCTTGTACGATTTGACCCCGAAGCCCTCGGGAACAATCGAATGGGAATAATCTAAAACGGAAAAAGAAACCCTTTGGCTGAATGAGAATTCAGCCAAAGGGCTTTTAATATACAATAAATTCAATATATAGAGGCGCACGGTTTTACAAATTAGTTTTTAATTGCGCGCACGGAATGGGGCGTGACGTGGAAATGTTTTTTAAACAGTTGATAAAAATAGGAAACGTTCGTTATACCGATCGATTCGCAAATTTGCTCCACGGAATAGGTAGTGTTTTGCAATAGGGAAAAGGCGTACGTCATTTTTTGTTTATTGAAATAATCGGTCATGGTCACACCGATATATTTTTTAAAAGACCGCCGTAAATATTCTTTGCTGTAAGCAAAGTGAGAAAGAATTTGGGCAAGTTCGACGGACAAATTATCATGGGCGTTCAGCATAGATAAAAGTCTAGTAAGCCACGTAGGGTAGTTATAATTTTTTTGCAAATTATGTTCAAGAATAAAGGTGATAATTAAACAAGTCAACGCCCTTGCAGTAATGTCGTAATGGCTATCGTCAAGCGGATCGTTGAGCATGGGGATAAAGCTCTCGATTCTTGACATTTGTTCGATAGAGAGCATTAATTGTAAATGGTATTTTCCGCTCAATAAATTTTCGTATAACGAAGGCTCGAAAAATGCGCAGCATTCCTTGAAATAATCAAGAGAAATCAAAATATCCCTATGCAAGAAATGCGAATTTTTCGGTTCGATGAATTGATGAGCGTCGGTAGGAACCATAAAATAAGCGTCGCCCGTACTGATCGTCGTGATTTCTCCATTGATTCTATGCCTGCAAGAACCGTTGAAAACGTAGAAGAATTCTATATAATCGTGCTGATGCAAATATACGGTCTCGTATTCAATGATATGCGAATAAACGGGTCTTTTTTTTGAAAGACGAAACGGTGGGCATATATAGAAATTTTTATCTAATTCGTTCATCATAACCTCCTAAGGAGATTATAGCAAAAAAACAAACATTTGGCAAGAGGTTTTAACTTATTGGTCATTTTAGCATAATCATTAGTCGTATTAGAATAATTCCAAGAAAAGAGCTCCGACTGAAAATCTATACATTGTTATAAAGATTTTTTTCACCGTTTGGGCTTAATAAGAAAAGAAATTGTATCATAATGGCATAGATAAATTTTTAGGCAGGGTCATTCTAGCATATAAAATAGTCATTAAAAAATATTGTCAAGCATAAACCAAAAATGCTATAATTATGCCAAGGATATTGCATTATACCGAAAAAACACAAAAAAGCGTTTTGGGTTTGAAAAATTTGGATATATATATCCGCGCGTTATCGTTATGCAAAACTAAAATTAGGAGTAAAAAGATTTGAAACAGCATTTATTGCCTACAAAAATTGTAGATGGAGCAAAACTTAAAAATCAAGAAACACTGTTTGTGTCAAAGGGCTTGTACGCGGCAATCAATTATAACGCGGCGGAATGGAATCAGTACTTAAAAATGGAAGGATTGGATTCCTATATTATTTTGGACTTTGGGAAGGAAATGAGCGGCGGTGTGCGTTTGATTCTTGATTTGGTCGAACACGACATTTGTAGAGTGCGTATTCGTTTTGGGGAATCCTTGGGCGAAGTCAATTCTTCGCTTGGTGAAAAGAACTCGGGTAATGCGCACAGTCCGCGTGATTTTGAGACGTTGGTATGCGCGTATTCGGACGTTGTCGTCGGGCAAACGGGTTTCCGTTTCGTCCGCATTGATGTTTTAGAGAATAAATTTATTTATTTCAAAAACATTTTTTGCGAAAACCGCATATATTTCAAGAAACCCATTTATACTTATCAAGGCTCGGATAAGCGAGTCGCGGAGATTTTCGAGACGGCGAAACGCACGGTAGATTTGTGTTCGGGCGAAGGCTACATATGGGACGGTATTAAGCGCGACCGCTTGGTTTGGGCAGGCGATTTAGCCCCCGAAGTGATGGCGCTTACGTCCATTTACGGTAGGGTAGCCATTGTCGAAAAGACTATGGATTTGTGCAAGAAAATTGCGCCTTTGCCGAAATATATGAACGCGATCTACACTTATTCGATGTGGTGGATTATTATACTTGCGGATTATTATAAGGAATTCGTTTGCACGGAGTATATTCAAAAGCATTTGCCCTATTTGATAGGTCTTGTCAAGCAAATGGACGAGTTGGTGGACGAAGAGGGGAATTTAAGCACGAAGACGCGTTATCTTGTCGATTGGCCCACCAAGGGTACGGTAGACGAGTTGGTCGGCGTGCGTGCAATTTTCCGTATGGCAATGAACAGCGCGGAATATCTTTTTAACGAATTCGGCGTATCCATAGACGACGTATTAAAAGTTAGAAGCAAATTGGATTTACAGCCCATTCGCCCGCAGTTGAAAAAGCAAGTAATTGCTTTGAAATATTTTGCGACGGGCGAGTTGACGGACGCGGAATATGCAAAGCTTATTGAAGGCGGCACAAAAGGCTTTTCTACGTTTATGAGCTATTACATTTTATCGGCGATTGCTTCGCGCGATGAAAATTTGGCGATTGCGTTGATGAAAGAGTATTACGGCGCTATGTTAGATAGGGGGGCGACGACGTTCTGGGAAGATTTCAATATGGAATGGTTGGAAGGGACTGGGCGCCTCGACGAATATGACCCCTCTAAAAAGGACATTCACGGCGATTGCGGCGCACATTGTTACGTGGGTTTCCGTCACAGCCTTTGCCACGGTTGGTCGGCGGGTGTTGCCAAGTTTATTAAGGAGCATTGCCGAGGTTAATCTTAATATACATAGAAATAGATACAGGCATTTTAATAAAAGAAAGCGACTGCGGTTTCGCGGTCGCTTTCTTCACTTTCTTATATGCGCACGCATATAATTATAGTATGAGAGTTTTCTCAAATACGCAAGAAGGACTTGAAATACTATGTGCAATTTGTTTAATACGTTCTTTGGTCGAAATACAAACGGTTATTGCGGTTATAATTCCTACAATAACGGCTGCTCGTGCGGCAGTCAGTGGCATTGCAGTTGGCAACGCGTTTGTCGGGATTGCAATGGAAATATCGTAGTAGTCGGCAATAACGGCTCGGCGAGTCAAAACAACACGACGAATAGCGGTAGCTGTAATTGCGGTTGCCAAAGCTGTTACAATGCGGCAACTACGACGTCGAATACGTCGTCCGCAAGCAGCGAAACGTACGGTTATGCTCGCTGCCGTTCGCAAAGAACGTCCTGCGGTTGTAATTACTAAGAGAAAGAGCGGCGGTATTTTTACCGCCGCTTGAATTTTTGGTTGAAAGGGGAAAATATGGGCATACTTATACAATGAGCAAACTTCGCCTATTCTACCGATATGTCAAAGAGAAATACCGACTGCTGATTTTCCGCAAATATACAACGCTTGCGGGGACGCTTGTGTTTTTCTTGATTATGTCTATTGTACCGCTTAGTTTTTGGATATCCTTGCTCGTGGGTCGGCTTCCCATCGATACAGACAAAATTTTAGGGCTTTCGGTGTTCGATACGGTAAAGGACGTTTTACTGTACGTGCAGGAGGAAGCGTTAAACGCAACGGCGGGGGCGTCCGTAATCTTAATTTTTACGACGTTATATTCGTCGACAAACCTTTTTTACCAAATCCGTAGGAGCGGTGAAATAATTTACGATTTCCAAAAGAAAGAAAAGGGACTTCGTTTGCGGCTTGGCGCGCTTGCGTTATTGATTATTGTAATGGCGAGCGTCGTAGTTATCTTATTCGCGTTTGCAATCGGTAGTTTTCTCTTTTCCCAATTTTCCTCGCGTCTGTGGGAGAAAATCGCCGATTATGCGCTTTTGGCGTTCGTGTCCTTTTTCTTGTGTTTTCTTTTAAATATGTATATATGTCCGTATAAAACGAAACCTATTCGTTTTTTGAAAGGTACGGTAGTCACGGTTTTGGCGTGGGGAATCACGGGCTTGGGGTTTTCCGTGTATTTAAAAATCAGCAATATGCGCAGATTATACGGCGCGCTTTCGACGATTATCGTCTTTTTGCTTTGGCTTTACGTTTTAATGATATGTTTTATCGTCGGCGTAATTTTGAATAGCGAAAAAATTCTTGCCGAACGGAAAAAAGGTATAAAAAGCCGAAAAAAGACGAATGCTAAATAGCATGAAAAAACATATTTTAAAAAGTTCGATTTTAGCAGGAATCGCTTCTCTGCTTTTCGTTTTTCCTATTTTTAAGAAAAGCGAGCTTAAGGATATCACAAAGCCGCATTTAGGCATATATGAATGCAAGATAGCGCAAATCAACGAAGTGGACTACTTGGATAAATTTTCGTATATTCGATTAGAGTTAAAAGATGGTGGTAAATACGAACTCACCTATTGCGAAAAAGAGGGCAAGGAAGGCAAAAAAACGGGCGCATACCGATACGATAGAAAGAAGGAAACTTTAACAATTTATCTAGATTCCGCAAGACTCGTTAAAAAAGAATTCCCCTTAAAAAAGGGAGTCTTATCTCTAAGCGTAACGCTCGGTGAAAAGACGATGTACGCACAGTTTGAACAAAAATAATCCCCTAAAGCATAGAAAAATACAGGGAATCAGGCAAAAAAACGCCTGATTTCTTATTTTTAAAAAATATGAACAAATGTTCGTAAAATGCTTGCAAAATGGAAAAATATGTGATATAATGCAAATACGATGCTGACCGCGGATCAAGAAAATGCGAAAAATTTGATAGTGGAATGGTTCTTTAATACGGACGATCAGGTGTTCGTGCTATCAGGGTATGCAGGGACGGGAAAGACTTTTTTGATCGATTACGTTGTGAAAAAGGAACTGCATTTAGAAGCGGGCGTGGAAGCGGTGTTTGTTTCTCCGACGGGAAAGGCGGCGGCGAATCTCGTACGAAACGGAACGGTGGCGGGAACGATTCACGGCTTGATTTATCGGCGAGAAGAAGATTTTGAAGTCGACGAAAACGGCGAAATCGTAGAACTCGGCAATCAGCTTCGATTTGTTAAAAAGGAAGAAATTGATAAAAAAATCCGTTTGATTATTATCGACGAAGCGTCTATGATTAATGAAAAGGTGCTTTATGATTTATTGAGTTTTGGCGTGAAATGTCTTTTTTGCGGCGACGGCGCGCAGTTGCCGCCCGTAGATGGGACTTGTCCGTTGCTTGAAAACGCGCATTATACGATGGAGCAAATCGTCCGTCAAGCTGCGGACAACCCGATTATTCAAGTCGCTACAATGGCGCGTTCGGGGCGGTATATTCCATACGGCATATACGGTGAACAGGTTTGCGTGATCAGTAAAAACGCGTTAAGTCCCAGTGAAAGGAAACGGCTGTTTTTATCCGCCGATCAAATTATATGCGGCCGCAACAGTACGCGTATGGCGCTCAATCATGAGCTTCGTACGTATAGGGGGATTTCGGAAGAATCGCTTTTACCCTTGAACGGGGAAAAGATGATTTGCACGTTGAACGATTGGGAAAAACCGCTCGACGAAGAAAAGAAATTCCATTTGGTCAACGGGATTATCGGCACGGTAAGCGACGTGCAGTTGCAGCACGACGATTTGGCGACGATGGATTTTTACGTTGATTTTTTGGATAGTACCGTGAAAGTTCCGTTTGATGTCGGGATTTTGACCAAGGGCAGGTATACGCATAGATACGGTTTTAGAGCGGTGACCCTTGCGGACGGTACGGTGGTGGCGGAAGACAACTTCGCGATGTTTCGTACCCAACGTTCGGTCGCTGAAGAACCCGTTTGCCGCTTTGAATTCGGTTATGCAATCACTTGTCATAAAGCGCAAGGGTCGGAATTCGATTTTGTGATTGTCTTTGACGAAAGTCGAGTTTTCGGAGCAGAAAAGGACCGTTGGCTGTATACGGCAATCACCCGCGCTAAAGAGAAATTGCTAATTATTCGATGAAAACTTGACGGGTGGACGAAAATTTGGTATAATGTCAAAAAATCTTTGGTTGGGAAGTTATGCCGAAAGTATTGGAAAGACATCAAGAAATAGAGCGTTCGATTATTACGACCTATCGTAAAACCATTTGGTCGCCTTTCGTATTGGCGGTAAAGAAATACCGTTTAATCCAAAAAGACGATAAAATCGCGGTTTGCATTTCGGGCGGGAAAGACAGTATGCTGCTCGCAAAGCTCATGCAGGAATTGCAGCGGCATAGCGAAGCGCCGTTTGAACTGGTGTTCTTGGTGATGGACCCTGGTTATAACGCGGAAAACCGCCGTCGTATCGAAGAAAATGCAAAGCTTTTGAACGTGCCTATTACTATTTTTGAAAGCGACGTATTTTCCGTAGCGGACGCTGTTTCCGAGGACAATCCCTGTTATTTATGTGCAAGGATGCGCCGAGGACATCTTTATGCGAAAGCAAAAGAGCTCGGTTGCAATAAAATCGCGCTAGGTCATCATAAGAGCGACGTTATCGAAACGACGCTCATGGGTATGTTGTACGGCGGTCAACTCCAAGGAATGCTTCCAAGGATTCCGAGCACGAACTTTGAAGGAATGGAGCTTATCCGCCCGATGTATTGTATATTGGAAAGGGATATTATCCGTTGGCAAAACCATAATCAATTAGGGTTTATCGCATGCGCTTGTAAGTTCACGCAAGCTACGACGGGGAGCGATGAGGACACGTTTTCCGCAAGACGGAAAGTGAAAGCATTGATTGAAAGCTTGAAAGTCGAGAATGAAAACGTGGAAAACAATATTTTCCAAAGCATTCACAACGTACAGCTCGATACGCTCGCCCAATACAAGCAAAACGGCGTAAAACATTCCTTTTTGGACAAATTCGACGAGTAAGCATATTCCTATTTTTCAGCGCATAGGATAGACTATGCAAGAAACCAAACATTCAGTAATTATAGAACAAAGAAAATTTATATCCGTCAGCGGAGTGGAGAGCGTGAATTCCTTTTCGGAGGTACGAATTGTGCTCACGCGAATCGGCGGAGAGAAAATGAGCGTGGTAGGCACAGATTTAAAAATCACGAATTTTTCCAAAGCGAGCGGCGCATTTACGGCGGAAGGCTCCATTACGGGCGTTCAATACGGCGGCAAGGGGTTTGCTGCGCGGATATTTAAATAAATGGACGGAAAAGGTCAGCTCGGCGTTTTTTGTCTAACCGTCGCCGTGGGCTTTTGCGGCGGAATCATCTACGAATTTTTTGCCATTTTCCGAAAAATATTTGGCTGCAATAGAGGAAAGAATAAAATTCTAGGCGGAATTTTAGACCTTTTATTCTTTCTTGCTTTCGCAATTTGGTGCATTTTTGCGTCATTTTTAGGGAATTTTCCGTCATTTCGGGCATATATTTGGCTCGGTTACGTGGTCGGCGGAATATTATATTCGAAAATTTTGCGAAGAATGGTTGCATTTTTGGAAAAACTGTGCTATAATGTATTAAATAAAATACTCAAATGGCAAAAAAGCAAGAGAAAACTTTTTAAAAAACAGGAGAAAAAGTTATGACGAGAGAGAAAATGAGAAGGACGATAACGGCGTGCGTGTGTGCGGCGACCGTTTTGTTTGTCTTCTTGCTTGGCTATTTGATTTATCAATGGATTACTTTGAGCAACCAAAACAATAAAATCGACGATTTGAAAGCAGACATTAAATATTACGAGCAATTAAACAACGGCGACGAAGCTACTTTGGAATATTATTTATCCGATTTCGGTATGTACGAAGCCGCGTTAAAGCTTGGGTTCAGAGAATCGCAGGGAGATTGATAAATGAAAAAATTTGCCGTGATAGATATCGGCTCGAATTCCGTTCGCCTAATGCTTGTGGCGGACGGAAAAGTTTTATATAAGGCATTAAACACCACTCGTTTAGGGGAAGGTTTAGCTGCGTCCACCCGTTTGAACGTGGCTGCCTTAGAGCGCACTGCGCAGGCGGTTTCGGCGTTTTATGCGCAAGCAAAATCCGAAGGCGCGGAAAAAGTGCTTGCTTTTGCGACGGCAGCGGCGCGTTCCGCTGAAAATGGACAAGAATTCGTCGATAGAGTAAAAGAACTTTGCGGCTTGCAAGTAGAGATTATTTCGGGCGACGAAGAAGCGGAAATCGGCGTTTTAGGCGCGCTTGGTAACGCGGACGGCGGTATTATCGACGTCGGCGGCGCAAGTACGGAAATTATCGTAAAAAAGGACGGACAAGCCGTTTATAAAAAAAGCGTCAATATCGGCGTAGTGCGTTTGAAAGACAAATGCGGCAGGGATTTTACGGCGCTTGAAAAAGAAACGGAGAGGGCAGTCGCGCTGTTTGGGGAAGTCCCCGTAGACACCGCTTTTTATGCAATCGGCGGTACGGCGACAACGATTGCTGCGCAAGCGCTGCGTTTGAAAGAATATGAATCGGACAAGGTCACGGGGGCGGTGATTACCGTAAACGAACTACGTGATTTGTCGGAAAAATTTAAAGTAAAATCGGTGGAAGAAATTGCAAAGTTGCCGTGTATGCCCAAGGGCAGAGCGGACGTAATTACGGGCGGTATGGTATGGATGCTGACAGTTATGGAAAAACTCGGTATCGATAAGATTATCGCAAGCGACAAGGATAATTTAGAAGGCTACGCAATCAAGCGCGGTCTTATGGACTAAAAAGGGGAACGGGCATGAGAAAAAAAGGTGCGACAATCTACGCGACGCTTTGTACGTTGCTGCTTGCGGCGGGCTTTGTACTCGTGTTCTTTTTTGCGTGGAAAGCAGGCTCGCGAGCAATGGGAGAATGTATTGTGGGCTTAGTTTTAGGCTTTTCAGTCAGTCCGATTGTGCACGAATTGGGGCATATTCTTTGCGCCAAGTCGGTCAATATGCGAATCGTGTACACAAAATTCTTTTGTTTTAGAGTATTTATAAAAGACGGGAAAACCCGTTTCGGTTTGGCTTCGCCTTTTGCGGCGGATCAAACGCAAGTGATTCCCAAATCGGGCGGGAATATGCAAAAACGCGCTTTACAATATACAATAGGCGGTTTGGCGTTGAGTCTTGCTTTGCTCTTTTTGGCGTTTTCGGCTGCGTTTGCTTGTATGTGTTTTGGCAATACGAGCTATATATTGTGGGGGAGCGTGCCTTACGCGGCGTACCTTTTTGCCTTGAACGCTTTGCCGTTGGAATATGCGAGCGGAAAGACGGATATGCTCGTTTATAAGGGCATTAAAAAGGGGTTTGCCGCGGAAAAGACAATGCTTGCTGCGATGGAAATTCAAGGTAGATTATACGCAGGAGAAAGCTACTCCGAGGTGGAAGAAAGTTTGTATTACGATTTGCCCCAGCTTTGCGAGGACGAACCGCTTTACGCTGTGATTTTGGATCTTCGCTACCGTTACCATTTAGAAAAAGAAGAAATGGAAAAAGCCGCCGGCTGCTTAAATCGGCTCGCGATTTCGCAAGCGTATTTATCGGACGAAGAGCTTGAAAAAATCGCGGGAGAATTGACGTATATGCACGCCTTAAACGGGGATATTGAGCGCGCGGATGAAAGCGCAAAGCTTTGTATGGACTATTTGCAAAGCGAGCAAACTGCCGCAAAGCGTATTCTTGCCACGTATGCGGCATTGCGCGGGCAAAAGGAAAGCGCGGAAACCCTTGTTGAACAAGCAAAACAGGCTTTGGGAAAGGAATGGATTGCAGGGAATAGAAAGTTTGAGGAGAAACTCCTTTCCCGAATTGCAGGCGTATAAAAGGCGTGAAAAACGCAAAAACTTAAGAAAAACCTTAAAGGAAAAAAATGCGTTGAAAAAAGAGAGTATGAAAAAAAAGAATAAACGCCAAGCAGGTATTTTGATGCCGATTTCATCTTTGCCGTCCTCGCAGGGTATCGGTACGCTCGGAAAGAGCGCGTACGCTTTTGTCGATTGGCTGCAAAGCGCGGGAATGCGGGTGTGGCAGGTGTTGCCGCTTCTTCCTACGAGTTATGGAGACAGTCCGTACCAATCCTACGCGTCGAACGCGCTTAATTACTATTTTATCGACTTTGAGCGTTTGAAGGAAGACGGGCTTTTGGAAAAAAGCGAGTACGCGGATATTGTATGGGCTGAGGACGAGCGCCGTGTGGACTACGGCAGACTTTTCACCCAAAAAATTCCCGTATTAGAAAAAGCGTTCAAGCGTTTCAATCGCGAAAGCGCAGAGTGGCAGGAATTTATCAATAAGGGCGAGTATAAGGATTTTGCGGTATTTATGACGTTGAAACGCAAGTTTTCTTACGCGCCTTGGTCGGGGTGGGTAGAGCCGTACCGTAGCTGTCAAATTCCCGAAAGCTTTTATAAAGACAATGCAGAGGAATTGCTTTTTTGGCAGTTCACGCAATATATTTTCCGCAAACAATGGCAAAAATTGAAATCGTATGCGAACGCGCGCGGTATTAAAATTATGGGAGATATGCCCATTTACGTTTCGGAAGATAGCGTGGAAAATTGGAAATACCGCGACGAATTGTTTATGCTCGACTCGCAAGGCAATCTTGCGGTGAAAGCGGGCGTTCCCCCCGACGCGTTTTGCGATGAAGGGCAGTTTTGGGGAAATCCCGTCTACGATTGGGAGAAACTCAAAAAGACCGATTATGCATGGTGGAAAGAGCGAATCAAACACGCTTTTGATACGCAGTTTGATATTATCCGTATCGACCATTTCCGCGCGTTCGATCGTTTTTACGCAATCCCCGCGAACGCGGAGAGCGCAAAGGAAGGGGAATGGATGGACGGCCCTAAAGAAGCGCTTTTCAAGGACTTCAAGGACGCGAATATTGTTGCGGAAGACTTGGGTATCATTGATGACGGCGTACGCGAATTGTTGCGAAAAACGGGCTATCCCGGCATGAAAATTTTTGAGTTTGCATTCGACGGTAATCCTGAAAACGAATATGTTCCGTCGAATATTACGGACGAAAATTGCGTGGCATACACGGGTACGCACGACAACCAGCCTTTGCGTGCCTTTATCGAAAGCTTGGATATTACGGAGCGCAAGACGTTTGAAAAAACGTTTGAAGAAGAGTGCTTGAAATTTGACGTACCGTATTGCACGGAAACGATGGAAGACGAGTGTAAGAGCGTTATAGAGTTGCTCTTTTCCTGTAAGGCAAACTTGGTCTTGATCCCTATGCAAGACGTGTTGTGCATGGGGGAGGAATCACGTATGAATGCTCCTGCGACCGTGTCTTCGCAAAATTGGACGTTCCGTTTCCTTGAAAAAGATTTCGGGGTTAGAAAAGCGGCTTGGTTGAAGGAATTGGCAGAGAAATATAATCGCTAAATAAATGAAATAGAAAAAACGGCTTTCTCGGTAACCGAGAGGGTCGTTTTTTTGCATATAAAGCAAGAAAGTATTATTTACGGGGTATAAAAAAGGTCGGGATATGAAAAACTAAAAGAAAAAGGGGGAAAAGTATGAGAACAAGCAAGAAAATTTTATGCGGACTTTTTGCGCTTATCACGGCGTTCGGTTTTAGCGGCTGCGGAAAAAAGAACGCAGGCGGGATTAAAATTACGATTTGGGCATCGGAAGGGGATAAGCCGTTTGTGCAGTCGATTGTGGAGGACTTCAAGGCGAAGAATCCCGATAAAGAATATCGTTTTGTAATCGATATTCAAGGCACGAACGACATGGCAACGCGCGTATTGAACGACGTGGAGAATGCCGCCGATATTTTCGCGTATTCCAACGATCAGCTTTCCAAACTCATTAACGGCGACGCTTTGACAAGAATTGCAGGGGAACGTTTGGAACGCATTACGGCGGCAAACTCGAAAGAATCGATGGAAGCGGCTTATGAAACGGTGAACGGGGAAAAGCATGCTTACGGTATGCCGTACACTGACAACACCTTTTTCTTATATTACAATAAATCGGTGCTGACCGAAACGGACGTACAAACGTTGGACGGCATTTTGAGTAAGTGTAGTTCGAATAAACAATTTGCAATGCCTATGGGAGACGGTTGGTATACGACGTCTTTCTATTTCGGCAAAGGCTTGGGCTACGACGTGGAATATGATGACAATTTAGCGGAAACGAAAATCACTTGTGATTTTGATAATGAAACGGGCGTTGCCGTTACGGAAGCGATGTGGAGTTACGTGAAAGACAGCCGTTTTAAGGCAGACGCGAACGATTCCAAGATCACGGCGGGTTTTAACGACGGTTCGATTGTGGCGGCGGTTTCGGGGATTTGGAATAGAACGGCTATCCAAAAATATTTGGGCGAAAATTTTGCCGCGGCGAAATTGCCCAGCTATACTTTAAATAAAGGTACGGCAAACGAAGAACAGGTACAGTTGACGGCGTTTGCGGGCTATAAGATTATGGGTGTGAACAATTATTCCAAGCACAAGACGGACGCACTGGATTTTGTGGAGTTTTTCACGAATAAGGAAAACCAAGTGAAACAGTTTGAAGTGCGCGGCGTTGTTCCGACCAATATAGAAGCGCGAGAAGATGAAAGGGTGCAAGCGGATATTTGCGCCAAGGCGATTACGCAACAGTTGCAATATAGCAAAACGCAAAAGGGCGTACCTTCTACTATGTGGTTGCCGATGGAAGGTTTGGGCTCGGCAATGATTACGGGTAAGCAAAGCGGCTCGTTTGACGTAAGAGCACAGTTGAAAGCGTGTGTGGATGCGATTGAAAAAAATGCAAAATAAAATCCTTGCGAGAAGCTTGGATGGGAGTGAGAAGTGGAAAAAGCTGAAATGACGAAAAGAAAAAAGCCGAACGTATTCAAGGAATTGCTTTTTGCCCTCAAAGACGGGTCAAATATGACCCGTCTTTCCTTTCTCGTGATGGGGTTTGGACAAATTGCGCGCGGACAAATTGTAAAAGGCTTACTGTATTTGCTGGCGCAGGTGGCATTTCTACTGTATATGATTTTCTTCGGCGCAAGATATATCGCACATCTCTTTTCAGGGGATTTAGGCTCGAAATTGGCAGGTGAACGTTGGAACGAAACGTTGCAAATTTTTGAAAAGATAAAAGGGGATAACAGTTTCCTGATTTTGCTCTATGGCGTAATGAGCCTTATTGTGCTTGCCTTCTTTTTGGCGGTTTGGGCAATGAACGTGAAAGGGAGTTATGAGAACGACAAAAGACTGCGAGAGGGCAGGGAAATTCTTGGCTTTCGTATGGATTTGTACGCGCTGATGAACGACCGATTTTATTTGCCCCTTTTGATTTTACCGCTGGCAGGCTTACTCATTTTCACGGTATTGCCGTTGATTTTTATGATTTTGATTGCGTTTACGAACTACGATTACGCACACACGCCGCCGGGCAAACTTTTTGATTGGGTAGGTTTTTCGAATTTCAAGAATATGTTCTCGATTGCAGGGGGAACGACAAGCTTTGCTATCGTTTTCTTGCGCGTGTTGCTTTGGACGTTTGTTTGGGCGTTTTTCGCTACGTTTACCAATTACTTTTTAGGTCTTGTAATCGCGATGCTCATTCAAAGGAAAGGGATTAGAATTAAAGCGCTTTGGCGGACGTTATTCGTGTTGGCGATTGCCATACCGCAATTTGTTACGCTGCTCCTTATGCAAAAGATACTAGACGGCGACGGTATACTCAATAAGGTTTTAGGTACGAGAATCCTATGGCTGACCGATCAACGGCATTTTTCGCTATTGCCGAGGGTAATGATTATTCTCGTCAATATATGGATAGGCGTACCCTACACCATGCTGATGACGTCGGGGATTTTAATGAATATTCCGTCCGACTATTATGAAGCGGCGCGCATTGACGGGGCAAATCCGACGAGAATTTTCTTTCATATCACTTTACCGTATATGATGCAAATCACTGCGCCGTATCTTATTACGCAGTTTGTCAATAACATTAATAATTTCAACGTAATATGGCTGTTGACGGGCGGCGGACCCGTAGATAACGTGTATTACGGCGGCGGCACGATGGCGCAGTCTACCGACTTGCTTGTGACGTGGTTGTACCGCTTGACGACCGACCAAACGCCGAAATATAATATTGCGTCGGTAATCGGGATCGTGATTTTTGTAATCAGCGCCGTGCTGTCGTTAATCACGTTTAATAAAACTTCCGCGGCAAAAAACGAAGGAGCGTTTCAATGATAAAAGGATCGGCAAAGTTTAGAAGAAGAACGGCGGACTTGTTCGTCTACGTTTTGCTTGCGGTGTTGGGAATTTTATGGGTCACGCCTATTTTTTATCTTGTATATACAGCGTTTCGTACGACGCCGAGTACGGGCATAATCAATGAACTGTTTCCTGAAAATTTAAAATTGGGCTTTGAAAATTTTACTAGGCTTTTCCAAGACACGATGTTTTCAAAATGGCTTGGAAATACCCTGTTAGTTTCGGGCGCTTCCTGTCTATTAACTACGCTATTCATTTTAATGATAAGTTATGCTTTTTCAAGGCTTCGTTTTAAAATGCGAAAACCGCTCATGAACGTTTTGCTCGTGCTGGGTATGTTCCCTGGGTTTATGAGTATGATTGCCGTATATTTTATTCTCAAAGCGATGAACTTAACCAATTCGCTTTTGGCATTAATTTTGGTATACTCGGGGAGTGCGGGGCTTTCCTATTATATATGCAAAGGCTTTTTCGATACCGTACCCAAAGCCATGGAGGAAGCGGCGATTTTGGACGGCGCGAGTCAGCCTATCGTCTTTTGGAAGATTATTTTGCCGCTTGCAAAGCCCATTATCGTATACACCGTTCTCACGTCCTTTATCGCGCCGTGGTGCGATTTCATTTTCGTCAATACGATTATTAGCGATAGGGCGAAATATACCGTGTCGCTTGGGCTATATAAAATGATAAATGCCGAGCGAGGTAGTTTTAATGAAAACTTCACGGTGTTTTGCGCGGGCGCATTTGTGGTTGGCGCAATCATCGTCACGCTGTTTATGAGTATGCAACGTTACTACGTGGAAGGGGTAACGAGCGGTTCGGTCAAAGGCTAAAAAGAAAAAAATCTCGTCCTGAAAAGAACGAGATTTTTTTCTTTATTTGTTCTTAATCACAAGTTTTTCCAAAAGCGCGACAAGGGCGTACATGGCGGCGGCGAGAATACAAAGAATCACGACGGCGCTCATGACCAAGTCGAGTTTGAAAACCTGACCGCCGTAAACGATCAAGTAGCCAATCCCTGCTTTTGAAACGATGTATTCGCCCATAATTGAGCCGATCCAAGCCATACCGACGTTGATTTTTAGCATGGAAATAAAGTTGGGCAGGGAAGAGGGCACGACGAGCTTTGTTAAAATTTGCAGCTTACTAGCGCCCATGGATTTGAGAAGTAAGATTTTGTTTTCATCCGTTGCCATAAAACCGTTGAGCATATTCAAAATCGCGACGATAAGTCCGATGAGAACGGTCATGAAAACGATGGCTTTATGTCCCGTGCCGCACCAAATAATAATCAACGGACCGAGCGCGATTTTAGGGAGTGCGTTCAAGACGACGAGATAGGGCTCGGAGATTCGTCTTGCCACTTCGCTCCACCATAGCGCAAGCGCAACGGCGTAGCCTACGGCGACTGCGATAAAAAAACCGAGCAACGTTTCCCCAAGCGTTGTGTTGACATGGTGGAAAAGAGAGCCATTTTTATAAAGGTCGGCAATCGTCTTGGCGATTCGCGAGGGGGAACTCGTGATAAAGGGATTGATCCATTCGAGTTTGGCTGAAAGCTCCCAAATCATCAAAAGTAAAAACAGTACGGCAAATCTTGCAATCCCGACGAGCCAATTTTTTCTTTTGACGCCGCGAAGATAGGCAAGATGCTCTTTAGAGTATATCGAATGATTTTTCATGTGTTTAACTCCTTCCAAAGCACTTCAAACCAATGAGAAAATTCTTTATTTTCACGCCGTTTTAAAGGCTCTGTTTCGGGGAAGTGAATATCGTGGGAAGCGATAATGGAAGCGGGGCGTTTGGAAAGCACGAAAATCTTATCCGCCAAAGAAATGGCTTCGCTGATATCGTGCGTAATCAAAAGCGCCGTCTTTTTTTCGCTTCGTATGATTTTATAGACGTCGTCACAAACGGACAGACGGGTTTGATAGTCCAGCGCGGAAAAAGGCTCGTCGAGGAGTAAAACGTCGGGGTCGACGGAAAGGGTGCGAATAAGCGCGGCGCGTTGACGCATGCCGCCCGAAAGAGAAGACGGATAGTTTTTTAAGAATTGCTTTAATCCGTATTTTTCGGCAAGCCTAATCGCGCGATCACGGTGCTCAGGAGTGTTGCTCCGTTTGATTTCCAACGGCAAAAAGATGTTCTTTTCAATCGTTCGCCACGGGAAAAGTTCGTCTTTTTGCAGCATGTAGCCAAACGACACGTTATCCGTCACGACTTTGCCTTTCGTCGGGGAAAGCAATCCTGCCGCTAAGGATAAAAGGGTGGTTTTACCGCACCCCGACGGACCGATGATTGCAACGAATTCGCCGTCCGAAACGGAAAAGTTTACCTCCTTTAACGCAACCGTTTCTCCTTGCTTGCTATGATAGTGCATCGAAACGTTTTCAAATCGTAAGACTTCTTTCATTTGCGTAGTTCCTTAATTTTGTATTACTTGTAAATTTCCCTATAAACTTTTTCGGCGTAAGAGTTATCGACAAGTTCGTCGATAGTAGCTCTACGAGAGAGTTCGCCTGCATTTTCGATAATATCTTGCAAGCGGTTAAAACTGTCTTCCGTCATGGAGAGTTCCGTTCTCCAAGCGTCGATGGCTTTATAGCGGTCCACGGACGCAGCGAGCGAGGTTTCGGAAACGCCTTCAAAGTAGTCGGTAAGATAGGGCGCAACCTGCGCTGACGGCGTTTCGTTCACGTATTTGACTGCTTTTGTCACAGCGCGAAGGAAACCGTCCACCCATTCTTCATTCTTATTAATCCAGGATTCTTTTGCCATAAAACAGGTGTAAGGGACTTCGCCCGAAGCTTCGCCCACGGACGCTACGACGTAGCCTTTTCCCGCTGCTTCGTATTCGTATGCAACGGGGTCGAACATCGTGCAATAATCCGCCGTACCCGCTTCAAAAGCACTTGTCATAAGGTTGAAAGACACGTCGTAGTTCAAGTCCAAATCTTTGCCGTCTTGCAAACCGTGTTGTGTGAGAATGTATTCGAAGGTCATTGCGGGAACGCCGCCTTTTCTACCTGCGAGGATTTCCTTTCCACGCAAATCTTCCCACTGAAAGTTGGGTTCGGGTTTTCTTGAAACTAAGAACGAGCCGTCGCGTTTCGTAAGTTGACCAAATACGGTGGGAACGTCGTTCGAGCCGCCGATAAGTACGTAAAGCGCAGCTTCAGGGCCGCAAAAGCCGATATGAGAATCGCCCGAAAGCACGGCAGCCATTACGTTGTCCGCGCCACCGCCGTTTGTAAGGGAAATTTTGATATTTTCTTCTTCAAAATACCCAAGCGATTCGGCGAGGTATAAGGGCGCGTAAAAAACGGAGTGAGTGACTTCGTTGATTTTAAGCGTTTTCATGCCGTCGTTGTCGGAATCTTTGTTACAGGCGGGAAGAAAGGGGGTAAAGATGCAAGCGGCAAGCGCTGTGCAAAGTATTTTCATTGTCTTGTTCATGATGAAAAATCTCCGAATAAATTTTTTGGAATAATATATTATATGAATGGGCATTTATGATTGACAATTATAATTTTTCGTTTTATAATAGATATGCTATGATAGCGAATTGCGCCCTTTTGCGGCGTACGTTCAGAAGAATAAAGAAGACCAAAGTGGGGTTTTTCATATATGGATATGCAAAAGACGTACAATCCAAAGGACTTTGAAGACAGAATTTATGCCGACTGGGAACAGTCGGGGTATTTTCGCGCGGAAATCGACGAGAATAAAGTGCCGTTTACGATTATGATGCCGCCTCCCAACATCACGGGACAGTTGCACATGGGGCACGCGATGGACGCGACGATGCAAGATACGCTTATCCGTTTTAAGCGTATGCAAGGCTACGCAGCATTGTGGTTGCCCGGCTGCGATCACGCTTCGATTGCAACGGAAGTCAAGATCGTGGAAAAAATGAAAGCCGAGGGGATTACGAAAGCGGATATCGGCCGTGACGGATTCTTGGTCCGCGCTTGGGATTGGAAAGAGCAGTATGGCAACCGTATTATGCAACAGCAGCGTAAAATGGGTACGTCTTGCGACTGGTCTAGACAAGCTTTTACTTTGGATGAAAAGTGTTCCCGCGCAGTTCGCGAAGTATTCGTAAACCTCTATAAAAAAGGTCTTATTTACCAAGGGGATAGAATCATTAACTGGTGTCCTTGCTGTAAGACGGCGCTTTCGGACGCGGAAGTAGAATATTCGGAAGAGGGCGGACATTTTTGGCATCTCCGTTATCCCGCTTCGGACGGTAGCGCGGACGTTATCGTTGCGACGACCCGTCCTGAAACGATGCTCGGGGATACGGCGGTTGCGGTGCATCCCGATGACGAAAGATATAAGAGTCTTGTCGGCAAAACGTTGAAATTGCCGTTGGTGGATAGAGAAATCCCCGTGGTTGCGGACGAATACGTTGACCCTGCTTTCGGTACGGGTTGCGTTAAAATCACGCCCGCGCACGATCCCAACGACTTTGAGGTTGGGAAACGCCACGATTTACCCATTATCCGCGTTATGAATGATGACGGAACGATGAACGCGCTTGCAGGCAAATACGAGGGTATGGATAGATACGTTGCGAGAAAACAAATCGTGGCGGATTTAGAAGCGCTTGGCAATCTTGTCAAAATTGAAGCGCATACGCATAACGTAGGGCATTGTTACCGCTGTCATTCGACGGTAGAACCTATCGTGTCTAAGCAATGGTTTGTAAAAATGGAACCGCTTGCAAAACCTGCAATTCAAGCGGTTATGAAAAATAAAGTAAAATTTGTGCCTGAACGCTTCTCGAAGATTTATTATAATTGGATGGAAAACGTTCGCGATTGGTGTATTTCCCGTCAGCTTTGGTGGGGACATCGTATTCCCGTGTGGTACTGTAAAGACTGCGGTAAGGTCATTTGCGAAAAGGAAGACCCGATCGTTTGTCCCGCATGCGGAAGCGCGCACATTCGCCAAGACGAAGACGTACTCGATACGTGGTTCTCGTCCGCGCTTTGGCCTTTCTCGACGCTCGGTTATCCCGACGCAACGGAGGATTATAAGTATTTCTATCCCACGGACGTGCTCGTCACGGGCTACGACATCATTTTCTTCTGGGTATCGAGAATGATTTTCTCGGGTATTGAACATACGGGTAAAGCGCCTTTTCACGACGTTCTTATTCACGGTATTGTCCGTGACGAACAGGGCAGAAAGATGAGTAAGTCGCTTGGAAACGGTATCGATCCGTTGGTGGTTATTGAAAAATACGGCGCGGATTCTTTGCGTCTTTCCTTGCTCACGGGCGTAGCGCCCGGTAACGATACTCGTTATTCGGATACAAAGGTAGAAGCTTGCCGTAATTTCATCAATAAATTGTGGAATGCGGCGCGTTTCGTACTGATGAATACGGAAGATAAGAAAATCCCTGCAATCGAAGACGTAAAGCTTGCGCCTGCGGACAAGTGGATTATCTCTAAGCTTGAAAACTGTATCCGTGAAACGACGGCGAATTTGAATAAGTACGAACTTGGCGTAGCGAGCGATCTCGTTATGGATTTCGTATGGGATAATTTCTGCGATTGGTATATCGAGCTTTCTAAACCCGCGCTTTACGGCGAGGACGAAGCTAGAAAAGCGGACGCATTAGCGGTGCTTTGCTTTGTATTGGAAAACGCGCTCAAATTATTGCATCCGTTCATTCCGTTCGTTACGGAAGAAATTTACGCAAACTTGCCGAATACGAAAGGTAGCATTATGATTGCGGATTTCCCTAGATATAATGCGAAAATGGCGTATAAAAAGGAAGCGAAAGCGTTTGAAGGGGTAATGGAAATTATCAAAGCAGTTCGCGCGATGAAGAAAGACGCGGAATGCCCTCCTTCTAAGAAAGTAGAATTGAATATCGTCACCGAAAGCAAACGCCTTATTCAAGTGAATAAGGATTGTATTATGAAACTTTCGGGTGCAAGCGCGTTGAACTTTGTAGAAAGCGCGGCGGATATTGATGGAAAGACGGTGTCCTCCGTTACGGAAATTGCACAAATTTACGTACCGCTCGGTGAGCTTGTAGACATCGAAAAAGAAAAAGCGCGTTTGTTGGCGGAGATTGAGCGTATCGACAGCGAAATCGCAAGAGCGGAAGGGAAACTGAAGAATGAAAGCTTCGTATCCAAAGCGCCCGCAAAGCTTGTAGACGCGGAGCGCGAAAAACTTGCGAAGTATCAAGATATGAAAGCAAAGTGCGTCGCGCAGCTTGAAAGCTTGTAATTCATAAGCCCCGACAGGCATTGTCGGGGCTTGAAATTTATTTAAAAGAATCCCAATGAAAAGTATTGACAAAATTTACGGTAAATGGTAGAATAAAGTTGCGACACAATTTAATATTTGATTTTAGATTTGCGTATACTTCTTAGGTAGAGGTGTACTTTTTCGCGTTACAACTTCGATCTAAAATCAGTTGTCAATTAAATTGTGTCGCAGCAAAGCGGAAAGGACATTTTTACAGGTGTCGTTCGTTTTGCGGACGGCACTTTTTTTGCCGTTTTAAATGAGAAAAATTTTATTGGGAGGTAAACATGAAACAATTAAAGGGATTTTTACTTGGCATAGCGGCTGTGTGTTGCGCGGTCGGTTTTGCCGCTTGCGGCGGTGATTCGGGCGCTGGGAAGACAGGGGAAAATAAGATTGTGTTTAAGACGCTTACCGTTGACGGTACGAAGGTTAGCGGTGTCGTAAGCAACGCTACGGAAGATTTTTCTTTTATGGACGAAATTGAAACGAGCGGTAAAGTGAAATATACGGTTTCAACCGATAAATATGGGGAAGATATTGCATTTAGCAAAATTGTTCCTTTGCATACGGGGGATAACAAAATTTACATTTTTGAAACGATCGACGACGAAATTACGGAAACCTATGTTGTAACGATCCGTCGCCGTCCTTTGTATGAAGTTGTTTTTACTCTTAACGGGAAGCCCGTACATACGCAGTCGGTAGAGGAAGGTTCTTTTGCGGAAGAACCCGCTAGCGTTGAAGTTGTATTAGGATATAGTAATTTTGCTTGGGATTTTGATTTTTCGCAGCCGATTACCGAGTTGACTTATATTGCGGTAGACGCAGATGTCTTGCCTGAAATGTCTAATTTTGAATTTACGTCTACCGCAACGACGTGCGTAATTACGGGGTTAAAAAATAAGGAAATAACGCAAGTAACGATTCCCGATTATGTCACGGAGATTGGAGATAATGCTTTTTTGCAAAATCAACATTTGACGAATGTAAAAATTGGGGAAAATGTTAAAAAAATCGGATACCGCGCTTTTGCAAATTGCTATAATTTGGCGAAGATCGTAATTCCCGACGGCGTGGAGATCCTTGAAAATAGTGCGTTTAACGCTTGTTCTAATTTGGCGAGCGTTACAATAGGAAGCGGTTTGCGTTCTATTGAAGGATGGACTTTTGCGGAGTGCTGCAATTTGACCGAAATCACAATCCCGATTGGTGTGACGGAAATTTGGGATGCAACATTTTACGGCTGCGACGCTTTAACGATTTACTGTGAGGCGGTGAGTGCGCCAAGCGGTTGGATAGATACTTGGGCATATAGCTATGCGGGTTCGACGCCCGTCGTATGGGATTGTAAAAATAACGACGTCGCTAATGATGGGTATATTTATACGGTTGCAGACGGCTTACGTTATGGTATAAAAGACGGAGAGGCAACGCTAGTTAATCAGGCAAAAGGATTGACGGTGGCAAATATATCCTCGGCAATCGTTTGCAAAGGAAGAACTTATTCAGTGACAGAGATTTCTCTTGAAGCGTTCTATAATTGCAATGCGTTAACGGACGTTCGTATTCCAACTAGCGTGGAAATAATCGGATCGCACGCATTTACAGGTTGTTATAGCTTATTGAAGATTAATTATAGTGGCACGCGCGACCAATTTTATTCGGTAAAAAATAAGTCGTCGCATTGGTCTTGGGCGAGTAGCGTGGATACCGATTGGGTTTCTTGTATCGACGGAGCGGTGGCATTATAAAAATCGGTCGTAAAAAAGGGCGGGGTGCATATCAGAATCCGCTCTTTTTTCTATGAAGTAGCAAAAAAATGTTAAAAATAAAAAAAACGCGCTAAATTTATAAAAACATTCGTTCAAACGTTTGACAACGCTTGTCAAAAATGTTAAAATGCTACTGTTGGCTCTTTGGGCTTATTATGCCCTTTTGCAAAAATGCGGAAAGGGAAAAGCCGAAAAAGCCGCATTAAATTGCTTTCTTTGAAATTGCGATAAGGGCAATTTCGAGGAGATATATTCTAAATTTTTACAAGGAGGTCAAAAATATGCCTACTATCAACCAGCTCATCAAAAAGGGTAGAGAACGTATCACGTACAAATCCAAGAGTCCTATTCTTGACAACTGCCCTCAAAAGCGCGGCGTATGTTTGTCCGTAACCACGACTTCTCCTAAGAAGCCTAACTCCGCTATGCGTAAGATCGCACGTGTACGTCTTACGAACAAGCAGGAAGGTACGGTCTACATTCCCGGTGAAGGTCACAACCTTCAGGAGCACAGCTCCGTTTTGATCAGAGGCGGACGTGTTAAGGACTTGCCC
>JAFTQI010000022.1 GCA_017462825.1 Clostridia bacterium
AAACACGGTGAGTTATCAAACGGCGAGCAGTAAAGAAGTATTCAAAAATTCCGGGGAGGCGTTCGGGAAGTTCCAAAACTATTTGGCAGAATTCGACGCGTCCAAGCTTGCGGAAACGATAAAGGATTTCCACAATACGCCCAAACGCTATGAAAACTTCGAAAAGGCGTTGAAAGCCAATTCTTTCGATAGAGCGAAAGAGTGCGAAAAGGAAATCGCGTTTGTTCTCGAAAGAAAGGATACGCTGGATAAAGTAGTAAAAGGTCTTGCGGACGGAAGTATTCCTTTGCGCGTAACGCATAACGACACGAAGCTGAATAATATCCTTATGGACGCGAAAACGGGCAAGGCGAGAGCGGTCATCGATTTGGATACTATAATGCAGGGTTCTATTTTGTACGATTTCGGGGATTCTATCCGATTCGGCGCGTCAACGGCGGCGGAAGACGAAAAGGATTTGAGTAAAGTACATTTCGATATCGAGCTGTTCAAAGCGTATGCGGAAGGATATTGCGGAGCGGTGAAAGAGAGTATTACGGAAAAAGAAGCAAGCTTGCTTGGTTACGGCGCGTATTTGATGACGATAGAATGCGGTATGCGTTTCTTGACCGATTACCTTTCGGGGGATACGTACTTTGCGACGAAATACGCAGGACATAACTTGGTGAGATGTAGAACGCAATTTGCGCTCGCAAAAGAAATGGAAGAGCAAATGGATAAGATGAACGAAGTCGTGGCAAAAATTTTAAAATAAAGGATACGTAATGAAAAGTTTTTTAAAGGTATTGACGAACTTGTTTCTTGTAATGGGTTTTGTTTTTAGCGTTGCGGGATGTAAGGCGAACGGCGAAGAAAACGCCGAGCCGAACGTTCCTAACACGGAAGAGCAATTGCCTGAACCCGACGGTGGAGAAGAAGAAAACGGTGAAACGCCCGTGCCCGAAGAAGGCGAGGGAGACAACGAAAATCCCACGCCCGACCAAGGGGACGAAAGCGTGGAAGAGGAAACTCCAAAAGAGCCAACACCCGAGCAAAAAGAAGAAAATAAAGATTTTGGAAATTGGCATTGACGGCAGGGGGATAATAATCAAAAAAATACCTGTAAAAACGCAAAAAATCGTTAAAATTTTTTACATATGCAAAATAGAATATAACAAACCCCGTAAAACATAGGAAAATCAAGGACTTTTTAGGTGCTTGACCTTGATAAAAATGGGGGTAGTTCGCCCGAAAGAGACATAATCTGTGCGAAACGAATTATATCAACATATCCCGCCCGAACAAAGTGAGGGCGGGAAGATAATTTTATTTCTCTCGGTATATATAATCAATTCTTCTTTTTTGTATTCGCAACAAAAGTAGAATTATGTGTATTTGGTGGGATAATGTGGGTATAGGGAAAGATTGACAGGTTGAAATATAACTCTAAAACCGAGATGCACCTACGCCCCCGACGGTCATAGAAAATATTTTCTTTCAAAAAGTTTTATAAATGCAATTAAAATGTGTCAATTACCCTAGGGGGGATAATTGGCTTTTTTTGTTTATAAGAGAATAAATTGTTGCAAATTAAAATCGTAAACTATTACGTTTAATGATTATTGATGAATACCTGTACAACGATAAGATAACGATTATCTTCAATTATAAAGATAGCACGACAACGGTGTCGATTGACGAGTATAAAAGTTCGGATAATAAAACAAAAATTACTCCAAAAACAAGAACGCTCCTTGTGGGTGCTCTTGTTTTTGGGAGATAGGCGTGAAATGACGAGAGTCAAGGGCGGAGAAAATCATGGGGGCGATTTGTTTGCTCAAAGAAGAATTTATATCCAATAAAAAGATGGGAACAATGACTTCTGTTTTTTTGTAATGGGGTATTGACAGGAAACGAAAAAAATGATACAATAAAAAAGTAAAAATTATCCAAGGAGAAGGTTATGGATAGGATAAAAAACAATGTTTTTAAAATGTTGGCGCTGTTTTTTATGACGACGGTGTGTGGCGTGGTCGGTGCGGTTACTTACGTTTCTTCCGCCCGCGCGAGCGCAAGTGAAACGGTGCAACACGTTTGCGCGGACGGGGAATATTGTTTGGTTTGCGACGTGGCGGAACAGGTAGACGCCTTGCCGACGGCGGACGAAATTACGCTGGATAACGCGGCGGCGGTTACCCAACAAATACATAATATAGACCGCATTAAATACGATATGAGCGACGAACAGTTCGACCAATTCCGTACGCTTGTGGAAGTGGAAAATTACGGCGACGTCGTACGTTACGACAACGCCGTGGCAAAATTACAATCGCTCCAAGGCTATACGCAACTCGCCATTGCGAAAAAGCTCGATTTGTGCGGCGAAGCGGTGCAGGATACTTCCGAAGCGGAGGTTTCCTTCTCTGTCCGTAATATTTCCACCAATCAAACGACGGAGCTTACGTTGTTCGATTTGGGTTGCGAAACGAGCGCTTTGGGTGAAAACGCCTACCAAATGACTTCTGACGGCTGGATATTCTCGTACACGCTGCCTGTCGGCACGTACGAAATTACCGAGTTGAACACGGACAAACCGATTGCCATCAACGGAAGAGAAGTATATTTTGAGTGTCAATCGATGTCCTTTAACGGCGAAACGGCGACGGACAACGGCATCATCGTTACGTTACAAGAAAACGATTATAACGTCGTTACCGTATTAAACGGGTATCCCACTTATACGTTTAAAGCGCAAGATACGGACGGGAATCCCATTGCGGGCGTTGGATTTTCTTACAATGATTGGAGTAATACAACGGGCGACGACGGAACGTTCACACAAAGTACGCCTTGGATTGCAAGCGGAGAAATTACCGTTTCGTCCATACCCGCAGAGTACTGCGCGTCTCCGTCTGCCGTTGTAACGTATACGGATAATGCGGGCGACGTGAAAGGGAAAGACGATACTCCGATTATTACGATGTCTTTGGACGAAGCGTATACGTTCGTATTCGCTAAACACAGGTATTCTCACGGCGTATGCGCAGGGTGTGACAGCGAAGACGCGAGTCAAGGGCATACTTACGGCGAGTTGGTGGGAGAAGAGCCCGCTACTTGCGAAGAAAACGGTGTGAAAGCACATTATCTTTGCTCTTGCGGCGCGTATTTCGACGAAGAGAAAAACGCCGTGACGTACGACGAATTGATAACTGCGGCGACGGGGCATACTTACGGCGAGTTGGTGGGAGAAGAGCCTGCTACTTGCGAAGAAAACGGCGTGAAAGCACATTATCTTTGCTCTTGCGGTGCGTATTTCGACGAAGAGAAAAACGCCGTGACGTACGACGAATTGATAATTGCGGCGACGGGGCATACTTACGGCGAGTTGGTGGGAGAAGAGCCCGCTACTTGCGAAGAAAACGGTGTGAAAGCGCATTATCTTTGCTCTTGCGGCGCGTATTTCGACGAGGAGAAAAACGTCGTGACGTACGACGAATTGATAACTGCGGCGACGGGGCATAATTACAGCCCGTGGATAGACACGAAAGAAGCCACGACGAAAGAACACGGCGAGCGCAAAAAGGTTTGCGTGGCTTGCGGCGATATCGTCGTCGAACAAACGCCGAAGGCGGAACCGTTGGTAAAGGATACGGATTTGACGGTGGTACTAATCGTGATTGGCGTCGTGTTGATTATGGGCGCGGTAGCGTACGTGGTTACGAAAAATAATTGGACGGAATAAAACAAAACGGCTTTGGAAGAACGCCCCAATGGGGCGTTTTTCTTTTGCGGTAGCGGGAAATTGCGTCCGAAGAACAATTTTTGACAAGTCAAGTATTTTTATAGAATTTTTTTCGTAAAGTTGAAAAAGAAAAAGTTTTCGTGATAAATGGTACGCAAATGCTTGAAAAAGTAATAAAAAAATGTTACAATGAAAACGTATGATGTTATAAATTATTTCGATAAACCGAGTAAAGGAGAAAAATTTTCCGTGTTAGACGAAAGAAAAACGATAGACGGCGCGTTGTTTGAGAAGATGATTCTCGGCGGCGTGGCAAATTTGCAAAAGAACGCGCAAAAGGTAAACGATTTAAACGTATTTCCTATCCCCGACGGCGATACGGGCGAAAATATGTATCTTACGTTGCAAAGCGGCTTAAACGAAATGCTGAAAGAAGAACATACTTCCATCGGCGAAAAGGCGCACGCAATGGCGCAGGGTATGCTGCTTGGAGCAAGGGGAAATTCGGGCGTTATCTTATCGCAGCTTTTTTACGGACTTGGCGAAGGGTTGAAGGACTTGACGGAGTCTGACGTGGAAACGCTCGGCAATGCGTTAAAAACGGGCGTTAAATATGCGTACGGCGCGGTGGCGCACCCTGTTGAGGGTACGATTTTAACGGTAGCCCGCGAAGCGGTGGAGAATATTTGTTCGCAACGCTACGAAGATATGACGGTGGAAGCATTTTTCAGCGGGTATCTCGTGGAGATGAAAAAATCGCTGGAAAAGACGCCCAATCTGTTGGCTGTACTCAAAGAAGCGGGCGTTATCGACAGCGGCGGCGCGGGGCTCGTGTATATTACCGAAGGTTTTTGCAAGACGCTCGGCGGCGAAAAGGTGGAAAACGTATCCGCTTTGGCAGGGGGTGCGCAAAAAGCGGTGGATTTATCTAAATTTGATGAGAATTCCGTGATGGAGTTCGGATATTGCACCGAACTTTTGCTCCGTTTGCAGACGTGTAAGACGGACGTGGAGAATTTCTCCGTGGAAGACCTGATTGCCTATTTGGAGACAATAGGCGATTCGGTGGTGGCGTTTAAGACGGGTACGATAGTCAAGTTGCACGTGCATACGATGACGCCCTATCTCGTGTTGCAGCATTGTCAAAAGTATGGCGAATATCTCACCGTTAAGATTGAGAATATGACGTTGCAGCACAACGAAACGCACGAGGAATCGGCGGCGGAAGCGGCGATATCGGAAGAAGTGAAAATGCCCAAACGCGCGCGTCGTCCTTACGCGACGGTGACGGTGGCGATGGGCGAAGGTTTGCGACAAACGTTTTTGGAAATGGGCGCGGATTACGTCGTTTACGGCGGTCAAACGAACAATCCGTCCTCCGAAGACTTCATCAAGGCGTTCGATATGGTCAATGCCGATTGCGTATTCGTACTGCCGAATAACGGTAATATTGTTATGGCGGCGAAGCAGGCGGCGAGTATTTACACCGATTCTCAAATCCGCGTGATTGAAAGCAAGAACGTAGGGCAAGGTTATTCCGCCCTTTCGATGGTGGATTACGAATTGGGCAGCGCGGACGAAATCGAGGCGCAAATGACGGAGAGTATGTCGGGTACGGTAACGGGTATGGTAGCCCGTGCGGTGCGCACGACGGAGTTGAACGGCGTAAAAGTGGAAAAAGACGGGTATATGGGTTTTACCGACCATGCGATGTTGCTTTGCGAATTCTCTAAAACGGCGGCGGTATGTGCGCTGGTCGATAAGTTGAACGTAGGGGATAAAGAATTTTTGATTACCGTATACGGTAATACCGTTACGGAAGCGGAGAAGGAAGCATTGCGCGCGTATATGGCGGAAAAATATCCCCGTGTGGAAATGTACGAAATTGACGGCGGACAGGAAGTATACGATTTCTTGCTCATTATCGAATAAAAATAAGAATAAAAGGAGTAAAACTATGAAAAAATACGTTATATTGACGGATACGGGTTCCGATTTGGAAAAGTCGTTTAGAGAAAAGTACGATATCGAATACGTTTGTATGCACTTTTCTTGCGAAGGCAAGGATTACGACGCGGATTTGGATTGGGAAGCGATTTCCGCAAAGGATTTCTACAACGCAATGCGCGAAGGTAAGCGTTTTATTACCGCGCAGGTAAACGTGGAACAGTATAAAGCGGCGTTTGAAAAATACGTCGAAGCGGGCTGCGACGTATTGTACGTGGGTACTTCGTCCGAAATTTCCGCGGGGATTAAAGCGAGCTACATTGCGCGCGAAGAAGTATTGAAAAAATATCCCGAAGCGAAAATTATTTGCGTAGACGCGCTTCGCGCGTGCTTTGCGCTCGGTATGCTCGCTATCCGCGCTAGTGAACTTCGCGCAGAAGGCAAGACGATAGAAGAAGCGGCTGCATGGATTGAAGAAAACAAGCTTACCGTGAATATGATTGGCTCGGTGGATAAGCTCACCTATTTGAAGCAGGCGGGAAGAGTAAGCGCGACGAGCGCGTTCTTCGGCGGGCTTTTGAATATCAAACCGATTATCATTGCGGACGCGTTGGGCAGAAACTTTGCTTGCGCCAAGGTGAAAGGCAGAAGGGTATCTTTTGAAAAAATCGTGGAAATGGCAAAGGAAGCGTACGAAGACGTGCCTTATCAAAGAATTATGATTTGTCATGCCGATTGTTTGGAAGAAGCGGAAGAGCTCAAACAAATGTTGCTTGCCGCGCTCGGCAAAGAAGTGGACGTGCATATCGGTTACGTGGGTTACGGCGTCGGTTCGGCGGTGGGCCCCGGCATGATAGGCGTATTCTTCTTCGGGAAGAAGGTTACGGTAAACGCGTAAAAATAAAAGAAAAATATAAAGAGAGAATATGTGATGGAAAAAAAAGAAAGACCGGACAAACCTTATAAAATACCCAATCCCAAAAGAAAGCACCCTTTATGGGCTTGCTTATCGGTGTTTATGCGGTTGAAAGCAAAAAGACCGCAAATCATCAATCTTGCAGGGGAAATCGAAGACAAGAGTATTACCGTTGTAAATCACTCGGCTAAAAGCGGTCCTCCCGCGCTCGATTTATATTTCCCGAAGAAAACGGCGAAATGGGGCGCGCACGAAATGCTCGGATATTACGGACAACGCAAAGCGTATTTGCGCGACGTGCTGAATATCAGGAAATTGAAGAAAAAGCCCGGATTGTGGAATTCTTTTAAGTCTGCGATTATGGCGGCGTTAAATCCGATTCCCTATAATGGAATGTGGATGGTTCCCACCTATCCCGACGGCAGATTGATTAAGACGCTCCGTTACAGCTCTGAACTGTTGGATATGAATATCCCTATAATGATATTCCCCGAAAATTCCAACGACGGATACAAGACGGTATTGACGGAATTTTTCCCCGGTTTTGTAATGCTTGCGGAAAAGTATTATCGTGCAAAGGGCGTGGATTTGCCTATTTATCCGACGTATTATCACTTGGAAAAACGGATTATGATTATCGATAAGCCTTTGTACGTACAGGATATGGTAAAGGAAGGGCTTTCGAGAGAGCAAATCGCACAGCGTTTTTGCGACGCCGTAAACAATTTGTATTATCAGTACGTAGAGAATAAGGACGAAGCGGCAAAAACGGAGTAAAATTATGACGTTGCAAGAAAAGTTGAATTTAGATTACGAAGGCTTGATAAAACACGGCCCTATCACTATCGTGGCGTTTGGCGACAGCGTAACGCACGGTGCGGTAGGCGCGGGGGAAATCGATTACGAAACGGTGTACCATCGCCGTTTGGCGAAAATGATATCCGCCGTACGCGATTACGTTCCCGTGAACGTTATCAACGCAGGTATCGGCGGAATTACCGCAAAAGGCTCGTTGGAGCGTATGGACGAGCAAGTGCTTGCGCATCGTCCGGATTTGGTTATCGTTTCGTTTGGACTTAACGACGTAAACGGAACGCTCGACGAATACTTGGATAGCCTAAAAATCATTTTTGCGCGTTGTAAAGCGCAGGGTATTGAAACGGTGTTTATGACGCCGAATATGCTGAATACAAGCGTAGTGGAAGAAACGGAAAAACAGTTTTACGAATACGCGCACGTAACGGCGGAAATGCAAAACAGCGGCAAAATGGATAAGTATATCTACGCCGCGAAAGACCTTGCCTTGCAAATGGGCGTAAAGGTAGCCGATTGCTATTCCAAGTGGAAAGAACTTGCGAAAACGCAGGATACGACGAAACTTCTTGCAAACTATATCAACCATCCGACGAGAGAAATGCACCAACTGTTTGCCGATACGCTTTTCGAAACGGTGTTCGAAGGTACGGATATCGTGAAAACGGAAACGGAACATACGATGTTCAGAAAATAAAATAAAATCAACGCGGAAAGCGCCCGAAAACGGGCGCTTTTTTCTTTGCGTTTTACGGCGTTTTCGGCGGTGTCCCGCCGATTTTTTGCGTGAAACGAAAATACAAAAATTCTCACTTTTTCCAAATTAAACAACTGATTTTTGTTTTGCAAAAATGACAAAACAGCTTTTTGCAAATGTTAAAATTTCAAACAAAATTAAATTTTTTTACATATATAAAGTAAAATAATAGTAAATAATGCACGCAAACCAAAAGTCCTTGTCAAAAGGAGCGCTTTGCAAAGTAAAAAATTAACAAAATTTGTCAAAGGAGTTAAAATTATACGATTTTACAATTTTGTAAGATTTTATTACAATACATTATAGATATATAATATATAATGTAAATAGTGGAAAATTATTCTTTCGAATAATACCCTAAAAAGGCGAGGAAAATCGATTACGCATATAAGCCTGATTTTCCGCGTGGGAACAACCAGTAAAGATAAATGTACAATATTTCAAAAAGGCAAGGATATTGTTATGAACAGAAAATTCTATGAACAACCAACCATCGTAATTTTACGCTTGGAAAGTGAAGTATGGTTTACCGAAACGGAACCGAGTATGAATTACGACAACGAAAAAGAAACGGGCGACGGCAGCGATTTTGACCCTTGGAGCTAAGAAAGGAGGAAAATGAAATGAAAATTAAGAAATTAATTCCATTGATTTTGACAAGCGCGGCTTGTTTTGTCTTGTCTTTTGCTTTTATCGGTTTCGGAACGAAGAACGCCGTTGCCGATACGACAACGACGGGCGATACGTCGCTCTCTTCGTTTGAAATGTACAACGGCTCGCAAATCCGTTTGCCTGTGAATTCAGGGGATAGGGAATACGACGCTTCTTTGCGTTTTATGGCGCTTATCGAGCAGGCGGATTACGAAGCCTTCGAAGCGGCGTACGGTGAGGACGCAACAACGGATACCACCGAGTGGGGTATCGTTTTTGCCACGCGTTCCAAGGTAGAACAGTACGATTTGAACGCGGCAAACGTGTTCGGTAGCGGTGGGGAGCGCGTATATTGCTGGAACGCCGATACGACGGCAACGTGGGAAACGGACTCTATCGGTACGACGGCTCCTACGGGAACAGCGTTGACGATGTTTACGCCCGTGCGTTACGATAATTTGGACGGTTTGAGCTTAGGCTCCAACGGAAAAAGTCTTATTAACAGTAATCTTTCCGTAGACGGACAAACGGGCAAGGCGTACTACATCATTTCGGGCGCGGTTGCTGTTCCCCAGTCGCAATATGCAACGGAAATCGTAGGTCGCGCGTACGTAAGATACGTAGATGAAAACGGAGACGTTCAGTATAAATTTGCCGATTATGCAAGCGGATATATGGATAATAACGCGCGTTCTATGACGTACGTGGCGCAAAAATATCTTGAAAGCGACGAGGGCTTGGCGGACGAAGAGAAAGTGTACGTAGACGATAGCGAAACGCAGGCAAGCCACGGTCAAAATAATCAGGTCAGCCATTACATAGACACGAGCAAAACGGTAGAATATACGATTGAATACCATTTCGTCGACGCGGACGGGAAATCTATCGTGTACTCGGTGGAAAGCGACGGCAGTACGTATACGATAGATTCGAGTATCGCGTTATCCGCATTTGAGATTATTCAAATGTGCACCAGCACCGATTTGTTGGCGATTAAGAACTCGTACGGCTCGGATATCGATTGGTATAACCCGTATAAGATTGACGTGGCGAAAGCGTATGCAAACGACAGAACCATCTTTAAGCTGTATTACGCCAACGAAATATATGCAAACGGCGTAAAAGATACGTACGACGTTCTTGCCAAGATGAGCAAAGACGATTTGGTGGGGTCCGTCGTGTCTTGGTATAACGACGGGACTTCTAGCGGTAAAGAGGATTTGAGCGACGCGCAGTTTGATAAAACGTATACGCTCGGCGACGATACGTATACTAAGACGGTTTGCTCTGAACACGACGCCGATACATGCGAACATTTCTGCGACGCAAAGAAATGCAGCAATCCCTATCACGGGCACTGTTCGCAGGTGGTACATACCTTACTGAATAATAACACGCTTTTGGTCAACGCTACGCTTTGGAATTCGTCTTTAAACAACGGCGCGGGTGCGTGGGATTATATGACGTTTGACGAAAACGGCAACTGGGTTTCCGGCTTGAATTTTGCCGACTACGAATATTTGCTGCTTCGTTTTTACAGCAGTATCGGCGGCATATCAATGAGCATTATCGCAGGCTCTGACGAAAGCGGAAATACGGTAACGACGGGCGTTAAGTATGAAATTCAACAGGGCTGGAACCGTATTTTGATTGACAGCGCAATGCTGCAAGACGTTATCAACGCCTATGCAAAAACGGACGGCGCGATTTTAATAGACGACGTGGCTAACGGAAAAATCGGTATTCACGCGCCGTATAGAAATCAACAGTATATCCAATTCTTGGTGGACGACGATTCCTATTACGGAACAACGAGTACGCCTTCTTCGTTCGATAATTGGACAATGTATTTTGAAGACGTTATCGGCGTAAAAGCGCGTACGGAAACCACCGTAATGGAAGATTACGAAACGACGGCGACGGTTAGCGCGGAGCAGTTCACGGCAAGTATCAATACGGACGCCGCATACGTAACGGACGGAGCGAAGTCCTTGCAGTTGACGGTGAGTGAAGACGCGGAATACCCTTCGTTTAAGGTTGAGCTGAAAAAGGACGGGTTGCCTTTAACGATGACGCAGCTTTCCCAAACGGAAATTTTCTTGGACGTTTACGCGCCTTGCGAGTTTACGCTTTGGAGCGCGGGCGTAACGTGGACGGACGCAATGACGGTACAAGTAAATGCTTGGAATACCGTCCGTATCAACGGTTGGAGATTGGTGCAGGGCATTGAGAAATTCTCTACCTCGACTACTTGGTATGACGCGACGACGGGCGAATTGTTGTTGAAGTTCGGTCCGTGCTCGACGGTTTCGTCGTATGCGAGCGGTACGACGTTCTATATCGATAACGTAAGAGCTAAATGGCTTACGTCGTCGACGAACGAAACAGAGCTTGACGACTTGGTTGCCTTGCCCGGTAGAACGGATAATTTGGAAACGGTTGAGATTATCAATAACTCTTGGTGTGTACATGGCGGCGCGGCGGTTGACCAAATCTCCGTAAAAACGGATATTACCACGCAACACCTTTGGTATCCTGTCAGCGGCGCAAGCGGCTATCAGTATATCATCAATAATGACGGCGTAATCCGTACGGATATATTGTATATAGAAGCGGGCGGATATTACTGTATCCCTGCTAATTTGATGTATGAAGGCGACTCGATAAAGGTTCGCGCGTATAAAGAAATCAGCAGCGGAAACTATATCTTCGGCGATTGGGCTACGCTTGTCGGAACGGCTTGGTGGGACTATTTGGACGTAAACGAGGCGAACGCAGGCAACCGTTTGGGAACGCCTACGGTGAGCATTTCCGCAAGCGGGCTTGCGACTTGGAGCGCAATATCGGGCGCAACGGGCGGTTACGAATACTGTATCAATAACACGACAACCTACACCGCGACGGGGCGTTTCGTTCGTTTGAACGAAGGGGATACCATTTCCGTGCGCGCTGCTACGGGCACGATGAACGCAAGCGCTTGGAGCAAGCCGATTATGTATACGGGCGTGGCTTCGGCAACGCTTGTAGACGAAAAGGTGGAATACACGGATGAAAGCGGAAACGCAACTTCCGCGACGGTGGAAACAGGCAAAAACGTTTACGATATTGCGGTAGCGGACGCAAGCATATTCTCGGAAGCGGTACGTATCGCCAGCCCTGTAAGCGGCGGCGGATACGCGTGGAGATTGACGAAAAACACCCTTGAAAGCAGCGGTTACGTAATGATTCCGTTGACGATTGGCGGTCAGCCTTTGACGAACGCGCAGCTTTTGGCTATCGATTACGTAGAACTGTTGGTTTACGCAGGCGAAAATAATAACGCAAGCGGCTATATACAGTTTAACGCGGCGACGCCGATAGTGAGCGAGTGCACGCTGTTGCCCGGACAATGGAATTCGATTCGGGTGGCAGGTAGTGAGATTTACCGCCTTGTACAACAATATTATGCATTGTCCTTGGCGGAACAACGCGCGACGGTTTGTCCGTATAACAACGGTACGAGCATTTACGACGGCTCGGATTTGGATAGACTTTGCGGTTATGCGAATTTCTATATCGGCAACGCAAATGCAAGCGATTATTGGATTATCGACGGCGCGAAAATCGTGTACAGCGAAAATCCCGTATATTCGACGAACGCTTCCTATTGGTTTACACAACACGACTACGCCACAATGCCGATAGCGGCGTACAACGCATTGCCGCCCACGTCGGATATGTTCAAAGATTCGCTTACGGATTTGAGCAATAAAGTAACGGAATCGAAAGCGGCTTTGGATGCAGACCCGAATAATGCGGAAAAACAAAATGCGTACAACAATTATTTGGCTTCTTACAATTCGATTAAAGCGCTTTCCGACAGCTTGGCGCAATACGATACGTTGGACGACGTAAATCCGACGACGGGGTTGACGGCGTACGACAAATTGATTTCGCTTTACGTAGACTGCGGCATCAACACGATGATGGGCTTGTACGATTACGCAAATTACAGCGCTAACGGTAAGGCGCACGTTATCAGTATGTTGGAAAAGTGCGCGCAAAAAGATTTGGCGTATTTGCTCGCGTGGATGGGTACGGCTACGCAAACGGATGAATTATTGGAATCGTCCGACGCGGCGCGTATGAAAGAGTGGCTTATCGAATACGCTTCGTATGCGGCGATGGCGGGCGTTATGATTGCGGACGAACCGGGCGCGTTGATGTTTGATAACTATAAGGCGGCGCGCGAATCGTTTGAACAATATTGGGGCGAAGACAAACTGTACCATAGCAACCTGTTGCCGAATTGGGCGGGTACGGATAAGTGGTTGAACTTCAAGAACGACGGCTTGGAAGAAGATAATTGGACGGACGCCAACTATACGTATGAAGATTATATCAACGACTATATCGAAATCTATCAGCCGCAAATGCTTTCGTTCGACTTCTACCCGATGGTAGGAACGACGGGTACTTCGTATTTGCAAAGCGGATACTTTAACAACCTTGCGACGATTCGCGCGGCGGCGGTGAAAGCGAATATTCCTTTCTGGTCGTATATCCAAACGAGTACGTGGGAAGCAAATCAACGCACGGTAACGGCAGCAGAGCTTTTGTGGAACGTCAACACGTCGCTTGCGTACGGCGCAAAGGGGATTCAGTATTTCTGCGGCGTAGAGCCTTATGACGAAAAGGACAGCGCAGGCAACACGACGAGAACGTTTACGAGCGGTTTGTTCAACGCGGACGGTTCGAGTACGGATATTTACTACTACGCGCAAAAAGCGAATATGCAAATTTTGACGGTAGACCATATCTTGATGAACGCGAGAAGTATGGGCGTTATGTATGCAGGTAGTATCCCGCAGTTCTATTCGGTCAGCAACGGAGTATATACGGCGCTTGACGAGACGGCGAACGCGGCGGAAATCCCGACGGAAGGCACGCTTTCCAGCTACGGCGGCGCTACGATTAAGGCGGACGGCGGCGTGCTTGTAGGGTGCTTCGATTATAACGGCAAAGCAGCGTACTATATCGTAAACAATTCCACTTCGGCGACGGCGGACGCAAACTTGGTATTCGGTGTTTCCGCATACAGTCATACAGGTACGTTGTATGGTATGGAAAGCTCTTCTGCTTGGTTATCTACCGTTTTTGAAAATGCGGGGGCAACAACCGTACCCGAAGGCGCGACAATGGTATCGAGTGCGGTTGCCGGTTTGAACGTTACGACGGACTCGTGGGATAGATTGTTCGTAAACGATTTACAACCGGGCGAAGCGGTACTCTTCGTGCTCGACTAAAACAATCCAATAAACAAAACGCCGCGGCATAAAGCCGCGGCGTTGTTATTGCAAATATATAAAAATCAGTTGGAAATAAGCGCTTCGTTTTTATAACGGTTACGGTATTCCTTGGGTAGCTCTTTCATCGTTTGAAAGAAACTCTTGGTGAAATGAGAGCTGTCGTAAAAACCGCAGTCCTGCGCGATACGGGCAATGGAATAATTGGTGGTACGGAGCAAATCGGAAGCCTTTTCGATGCGGATACGCATTAAATAGTTCGCAGGCGAGCATTTGCAAAGTACGGAAAATTGTTTGAGTAACGACGAACGGGACATATTTGCAATTTTGCAAAGGTCGTTGACGGTAAAGCTGCCGTTATAGTTTTGCTCGATAAAGGTAATAGCTTTCAAAATGCTGGGCGTATCGATAAACACGTTTTTCGGCGTTTTCACTTCGTTCGCCGTCATAATTTCCGCGAAATCGGCAATCATATTGAGGATTTTCAAGCATTTGTTGCCTTCGTGTAAAATACCCGATTCCGCCATAAGGCTCATTTTGGACAGTTGGTTCATTTCGTGTAAGTAATAGACGAAATCATTTTGCGCGATGGTGGGGAAAAGCTTAAAATTATTTTCCGCGCGGAGCGTCGGTTCGATATTAAACAGCAAAGAAAAACCGTACGTTTCCTTTAAAATGGGCAAGTATTTATCCATAAACTCGTTGGAAAGCGCGATATGGAAAACGGTCAGCTTTTTCGTTTCTTCATAGCCGTGCTTAAAATCGGGGGGAATCACGAACACGTCGCCCGTTTTGACGGGGAAGCTGTTTTCTCCCAAGTAATGCACGCCTTCTCCTGCCGTTACGATATTGATTTCATAAAAGGAATGCGAGTGCATATACAGCGGATAATCGTTTTCGTGAAAGTACGCAATCGCGTGAATATGTTTATACAAATCCGCGTGAATATAGAAACGGTTTCGCAGTACGTCTTGAAAATGATATACGGAGATACTGCGTTCTATGTCTGAAAAGTTTTTCATAATGCGTTCCTTTGTAAAGTTATTTTCGAAATTAACACGATTATAGCATATTTTACAAAAAAAATCAACGAAAATACAAAAATATGATTTAAAAATCGACGCCATTTATACGGTAAACGCAATGTAGGACGAAGAAAAGGCTTCCTTTATCGGAAGCCTTTTTTATGCCGTAAAACGGTTAATTCTTTTTTTCAAGCGGCAATTCGTCCGCGGGATTTATCATATCAAACAGCTTGATAAGCGTTGCCGATATCGGAAAGCTAATGAGAATAATGATTAAAATCAATAATATTTGCGGTAACGTAAATACGACGTCTGCCCAACCGTCGAACACGATTTCGCCCAAGAGAGGCACGGAAACGACGATAATGCAAAGCGCCGCCGTCAACAGGAACAGCACCGCGCGCAATACGTTGAACGGCTGACAAATGCGGTAGAGCATAACGATACCGCAGAAGGTGAGCGCTACCATCATAATGGCGTCGTATTCAATCGTAGACGCGCCTTGGGATACGAACCCGAACGCTTCCCCGATAGGCATTTGCCGAATTGCATACAGCGTCATAATGCCCAGCGCCATCGTCAACGCGCCCGGTATGGCTCGGCTTAGTACGTAGGGGATAAATTTCCCTTTTACCCGTTCGTTGTTCGGTTGCAACGAGAGTACCATGGACGGGATTGCGCTGATACAAAATTCGTACATCAACATATTGTTCGTTTTGAAGAAGTACTTGCTGCGGAGCGCAAGACAAATCACCGACAAAGTGAGAATCAACAGCGTTTTCATAATATATAAGGACGCCGAATTCTTTACGTTATTGATAACCCGTCTGCCTTCGTTTACGATTTTGGGCATAGAGCCGAAGTTGCTGTCTTGCAATACAAGATTGGATACGTTTCTCGCGGCTTCGCTGCCCGACGCAACGGAAACGGCGCAATCGGCTTCTTTCATCGCAAGGATATCGTTGACGCCGTCGCCCGTCATCGCAACGGTGTTGCCCGCTTGTTTTATCGAGCGGATAAGAATCGCTTTTTGTTCGGGCGTAACCCGTCCGAACACGGTGTACTGGTTCGCCGCGTTTTCCACTTCGATATCGGAAAGCCCTTCCAAAGAGATGAATTGGGACGCGTTGTTAATGCCTGCCCGTCTTGCCACTTCGGAAACGGTAACGGGGTTGTCGCCGGAAATGACTTTGACGGCGACGTCGTTTTCCTTAAACCAACGTATAGTATCCACGGCGTCGGGGCGGATATTATCCGAAAGGGTAATAATAGCCATCGCTTTCAGACCTACGGGTACTTTTTCGCCTTGCAACTGCCCGACAGAGTGCGCGATAACCATAACGCGTAACCCCATTTGCGCGTACTGCTTTACTATTTTATCCACGCGCGTGGGCATAGGCTTTAATACGAATTCGGGCGCGCCGAGTACGAACGTACCCAAGCCCTCGAACGTTACGGCGGAGAGCTTTCTCGCCGAAGAGAAGGGCAGCGTCGCCATCGGCGTGAGCGCCGTGGAGTGACCGAACCGTTCGTATAAAGCGATAGAAGTTTGGTTATTATCTTCCAAGGAAGCCAGCATCGAGCCGATAATTTCGTCAATGCCGTATTCGGTGGAGTTGTTCAAAAGGATACAATCGCTCACTTTCATACGCCCGTCGGTAATCGTACCCGTTTTATCCAAACACAGTACGTTTACGCGCGCAAGCATTTCGAGCGAGTACATATCTTGCACGAGCGTATTGTATTTGGCGAGCCGTATCATACCCGTAGACAAGGCTACGGTGGTAAGGAGCAAAAGCCCCGACGGAATCATACCGATAACGACGGAAGCCGTCGTTTGAATCGCTTCGCTGATAATTTCGTCGCCGGCGAAGAGATTTTTCCAAAATCCGCCGCGCGCGGCAAGGTCCGACCAAGCGTTCGCGCCGCCGATAGACGGGTCGCGGAAGTTGTTGAGAAACATCAAAACAGCCAGTGGCACGATGACCAAACCGATGATTTTAATGAACATCGTAATCGAGTTCATGATTTCAGAGTTGGGGCGTTTGTATTTCTTTGCCCGCGCCGTCAGCTTGCTGATATACGTGTCGTCGCCGATTTTGTCCACGCGCACGGCGAGTCTGCCGCTCGCCACGAACGAACCTGCGTATACGAAATCGCCCTCTTCCTTTTTAATAGGGACCGATTCGCCCGTTAAGAGCGATTCGTTGAGCTCGGCGTTGCCGTCGATGGCGATGCAGTCGGCGGGGACTTGCTGCCCTGCAACCAAAACGAGCACGTCGTCGATGACGATTTGTTCGACGGGAATATCCACTTTCACGCCGTTTCGCACCGCTTTGGTGATGGGGGAAGAGAGAATAGAGAGTTTATCCAGTTTTCTCTTTGCGCGGATTTCGAGCGCGATACTGAATACGATATTCGCAAGGAAAATCAATACGAACAAATATTGCGTGAGTGGCGCGCGCGCAAGCATAAGGGCAACCGCGGCGAGCAAACAAAGCAAGTTAAAAAACGTGCAAATATTGCCGATAAAGATACTGCGGTAGCTCTTGGAATATTTTTTCGTCGCTTTATTGACGAGTCCTTGGTTAATCCGTTCTTCCACTTGCGCGGCGGAAAGTCCGATATCCGCGTCGGCGCGGAAGCGTTTGACTTCCACGGACGGATTGGGCTTTTCCTTTTTTTTCGGAAAAGAAAAGGAGAATTTCAGCTTCTTTTTATTTTCCGCTTCGACGGGCTGAGGGAGCGTCGCTTCCGATTTTACCGCTTCGGAAGTTTTTTTCCGTTTTGTCGTTTCCTTATTTTCGGAAACGGGAGTTTTGGCTTTTTTCTCCGCCATAAACGTCTCCTTTGAACAATGTAGTGTTATCATTATAGCATACGCAAGCGAAAAACACAAGTTTTTTCGGGAATTTTTATGGGAAAATGGAAAGGACGGATACCTTTTAATTGCAATTACGCCGAAAAAGTTGTATAATAAAAACGGTAACGCAAAGCTTTGCTTTGCAATGCGCGACGGCAAAGCCGTCAATTCACAAGAATAATATTTATAGAGGTGTCGTATGATTGATATCAATCTTATTCGGACGAACCCCGAACTCGTAAAAGCGAATATTGAAAAGAAATTCCAACACCACAAGCTTCCGCTCGTGGAAGAAGCGCTTGCGCTTGATACCCGTCGCCGCGCGTTGATTGCGGAAGGGGACGCGCTCCGTTCCGCCCGTAACACGCTTTCCAAACAGGTAGGCGCGTTGATGAAGGCGGGACAAAAAGACGAAGCGGAAAAAATCAAGGCGCAAGTAAAAGCGGACGCCGAACGTCTTGCCGCGATTGAAAAGGAAAACGAAGAAGTGGAAGCCGCGCTCAAAAAGACGATGATGGCGATTCCCAATATCGTTGCCGACGACGTGCCTATCGGCAAGGACGATAGTGAAAACGTGGAATTACAGCGTTTCGGCGAAGCGGTTACGCCCGATTTCGAAATCCCGTATCATCTCGATATTTTGGAAAAATTGGACGGTATCGACGTGGATTCCGCGCGCCGTACTTCGGGACAAGGTTTCTACTATTTGACGGGCGATATCGCGCGTTTGCACTCGGCGGTGCTTACCTATGCGCGTGATTTTATGATTGACAAAGGCTTTACGTACGTGATTCCGCCGTATATGATTCACGGCGACGTCGTTTCGGGCGTAATGAGCTTTGACGAAATGGAAAATATGATGTACAAAATCGAAGGGGAAGATTTGTACCTTATCGGTACGTCCGAACACTCGATGATTGGTAGATTTATGGGACAAATCATTGACGGCGCGAAGCTTCCGCTCACGATGACGAGCTATTCCCCCTGCTTCCGTAAGGAAAAGGGCGCGCACGGTATTGAAGAACGGGGCATTTACCGTATTCATCAATTCGAAAAGCAGGAAATGATTGTCGTTTGCCGTCCAGACGAGAGCGATAGTTGGTATGAAAAGCTTTGGCAATACACGGTAGAGCTTTTCCGTTCGCTCGATATCCCCGTAAGACAGCTCGGCTGCTGTTCGGGCGACTTGGCGGATTTGAAATACAAGAGCTGCGACGTAGAAGCGTGGAGTCCCAGACAACAAAAGTATTTTGAAGTGGGCTCTTGCTCCAACTTAACGGATGCGCAAGCGCGCCGTTTGGCGATTCGCTATAAGGATAGCGACGGTAAAGTGAAATTGGCGCATACGCTCAATAATACGGTAGTTGCGCCGCCCCGTATGCTGATTGCGTTTGTGGAAAACCACTTACAAGCGGACGGCAGCGTAACGATTCCCGACGCGCTTCGCCCGTATATGGGTGGTAAGAGCGTGATTAACCCTACCAAATAAGAAAGACGATGGGAACGGCAAACGCCGTTCCCAAATACTGTTATACGGATTTATGAAATATTTATTTTTCGATATCGAATGCGCGGGCGTTTTCAAAAACGTAGCGAAAATTTGCGCGTTCGGATACTGTCTTACCGACGAACAATTTAATATACTCGAAAAGCAGGATATTCTCATCAATCCGCAGGGTGGATTTCATCTTACCGACAGGAAAGGGGAGCAAGGCATCGTGCTTCCCTATAAGTACGAAGATTTCAAGAAATATCCCGCGTTCAAAGCGCAAGCCGAGCGTATTTACGGGCTATTGCAAGACGAGAACACGTTGGTGGTGGGACACGCCGTGCAAAACGACGTGAAATATCTCAATTTGGAGAGTCACCGTTTTCATCTTCCGTCCTTTTGTTTCCGTTTTGCCGATACGCAGTTTTTGTATATGAACGTCATCGGGGATTTTTCCCGTCAATACGGATTGGGCGCAATCGCCGAGCGTTTGGGTGTGGAATTTACGCCGCACCGAGCGGTAGACGACGCGTACGCGACGATGAAAGTGGCGCAAGCAATGTGCAAGGCGGAAAATCTTACTTTACAGGGCTTGATTGAAAAATACGCCGTTACGACGGGCGAGATAGAAAATTACGAGATTACGCAAACCACCTCCGAAGCGTTCCAAAAGTATAAAGCGGAACGGGAAAAGGCAAAGGAAGAAAGAGAGCGCGCAAGAGCGCAATTCCATATCTTTGCAGACAGGGAAAAACGCAAACGCGCGAAAGAAGGTAAACTCAAAGATAAGTTCGTATGTTTTTCCCACGCGGTCGAATTGCAAACGCCGCTTGCCAAAAAATTACTCAAAGCCGCGTTCGATAACGCCGCAAGGCTTACCTACCGCGCGGAAGAGTGCGATTTTTACGTGTGTTTCGAAACGGAGAATTGTCCGCGCAAAAAATCGGTGCTGGAACGGAATACCCCCGTGTTCACGCCCGAAAGCTTTGCCGAATATTTAGGAGTATAAAAATTGCTTTACGATTTGCCTGAAAAATTCATAGAAAATATGCGAAAACAGCTTCCCCAAACCGAGTGGGAAGCATTTTTTGCCACGTATGAAAACAAGCCGTATAAAGGGGTGCGGTTAAACCCGCTTAAAGGCAAGAAGGAAGATTTACGGGCGTTATTGCCTTTTTTGGGCGAGCCTATCGCTTGGGAAGAAAACGGTTTTTACACGGACGCGGAAAAATTGGGCGCAAGTCCCTTTCACGCGGCAGGGGTATTCTATTCGCAAGAGCCGTCGGCTATGTCCGCCGCGCCCTTGTTGACCGTAAAGGCAGGGGAAAGAGTGCTCGATTTATGCTCCGCGCCGGGGGGTAAGGGAACGCAACTTGCCTGTAAAATGCAGGGGGAAGGGCTTATCGTATTAAACGAGCCGATGGAAAACCGCGCGAAGATTTTATCGCAAAACGTGGAGAGATTGGGGATAAAAAACGCCGTGGTTACTTGTGAAACGCCCGAAAGACTATCCGAGAAATTTGCGGGGTATTTCGATAAAATACTCGTGGACGCGCCCTGTTCGGGAGAAGGTATGTTCCGCAAAAACACGGACGAAGCGTTGAAGGAGTGGAGCGAAGAAAACGTGGCCCTTTGCGCGCGCAGGCAAAGCCGTATTTTAAACGAAGCGACGAAAATGCTCAAAAAAGGCGGTTTGCTCGTGTATTCTACCTGTACGTTTGCTTTCGACGAAGACGAAGGGCAGGTGCAATCGTATTTGCAAGGACACCCGTATATGCGGCTTGTCAAGCAGGAGAAATTGTATCCGCATAAAATCAAAGGCGAAGGGCATTTTGTGGCGCTGTTCGAGCGCTTGGATGAAGGGGAAACGGCGGACGTAAAGTTGGCGAAACCCGTCATCAGCCGCACCGCTGAAAAGGTCTACGCCGATTTTGAAAAAAGCTTTTTTAACGCGCTTTTTGCCAAGAATTTGCACGAAGTAAACGGAACGTTATACGCCCTGCCCGATAACGTATTCGATTGGCGCGGGCTGCAAGTATTGCGCGTAGGGATACGTTTGGGAGAAGTAAAAAACGGGCGGTTCGAGCCGAGCCACTCTTTGGCGATGTGCGCGCAAAAAGCCGAGTGCAAAAACGTAGTGGAATTACCGCAAACGGACGCGCGTTTGGAAAAATACTTACGCGGCGAAACGCTGGACGCGGACGCGGAGAACGGTTGGTGTATCGTATGCGTAGACGGGTATCCCTTGGGCTTGGGTAAAGCGGTGAACGGCGTTATCAAAAATCACCTGCCGAAAGGGTTAAGGCGGTGAAGTCTTTACGCTATGCGTAAAAGTGAAGTGTTTTGTCCGTGAAACGGACAAAAAGTAATTGCTAATATTTATAACAGTCGCAACTGTAACCAAAGGTTGCAACTTCACTTTGACGAAGTCAAAACTTCACTTATTACGGGAACTTCACCTATTTTTCGCTTCCATATAATAATATAATAAAAATAACACCGCCTCGGCTGTTTGCCGAGGCGGTGTGTTTATGCTAACGCATTATTTGGTTTTTTTGGATTTCTTTTCCTTTTTCGCTTTTTTCGTTTTTTCCACAACGATACCGCGTTTTTTACGACGGCGCGCAATCGCTTTGCGGAGAATAAGGCTCATTACCGTAAGGACGAGAACTGCGGCGATGGCAATCGAGCTTGCAAGAAGCCAAGCGTTCGTTTCGTTTTCGTCGGTTTCTTCCTCTTCTTCTTCCGTTTCTTCTTCTACGGCGTCTTTGCTAACAGCCGTTTCCAAAGGCGAGTAGTCTGCAAATACGGTATATTTATCCGCGCTTTCCAGGTAAATCACCGATTCGGTGTACGCCGTTGCGTCGTAGCTTTCGTAAGAGTTGCCAACTTTGTTGTCGTCAATCGTTTCGTCGTAACGGAAGTATTTTGCGCTATCGTAGAACGAGAACACGCTTTCAAACTTCGTTGCGCCGTCTTCCTTTTCGTCGAGCATTGTTGCCCACGTGGTGGAGTTCAAATCATCGGGAGTCCACGAATCGAACATCACGTAAGAACCTGCGGTGAGAGAGCTGCCTTCACGCGCGCCGTTCCAAAGTTCCAAACGGTAGTTCTTTGCGTTTTCGCCCGTATGGATATAGAAGGTAACGGTTATCCACTCGCCGTTCGTATCGCCGATAGTGAAGTGCAAATCCTTCGCTTCTTCCGCAGCGTATCTGGGCGAGAGCGCGGATACGGTGGAGAAGTCGTATACTTTCGTTTCGTTGTTGCTGTACGCATACGCCGATTTCGTTGCTTCGTCGTAGTTGTAGAACGCCACTCTGTCGTTGCCGTCGTGCTTCCAATTATCCGAGTATTCGTAATCGGTTGCCAAATCGTCAAGCATCAGATTTTTGCTGTCCGCGTCGTATTCGTAAGCGGCAAGGTTGGCAAAATACGTTTCGGTATCTACGCCTGCCGCGCCGCTCCAATTCGGGTTGACTTTATAAAGTCCGTTCTTTTGGAGCTTGAACGCTACGTCCGTTTTAGAGTTGAAATTCTTGGTGTCGGTAGGGTCTTTCGCGCAAACGTTGCCGTCTTTGTCGTACCAATAGGTTACCTTTCTTTCAATGGAGAGCGCGTTGTTATAGTTGTCGTCGTCCATATCGATAAGATAGATATTTGCGGTTGCGCCTGCCGAAACTTTTACGCGCATAGAAATCGTTTTATACGTGCTTGCGGAGATAGTGGTGGACGCGCCGATAAAGCCGTACGATTTATCCGAAGCCGTTTCGTTGTAAATCACGAGCGGTTGCGTTGCCTCGTTGCCGATAAGGCTATTCCACGTTGCGCCCGTTCCGCCGATTTTTTCAAGGATGTTGTTGTAGTTCTTCGTCGCTGCGTATTGCTTGTTGAGCAAGCCTGCCGTAGCGAGCTTGTTCGATTCCAAGCTGCTGCCGCCGCCGATGAACGCGCTGTCGCTGTATACGCCCGTATAGTTCTTGGTTTTCGCAAAACCGTCTTTGATGCTGGCTTGTTCCAACGAACCCGCCGCGTCGAAACCGCTGTCCGTTTGAATTTCTTCTTCCGGTTCTTCCACCGTTACGATTTTGGTATAAGAGCCGCTTGCCGCGCAGTCGAATTCCGCTTTATCCAATACTTTCGATTGGAAATTCGCAAACGCCGCAAAACCTTCGAAGAAGGAAGATTTGGTGGCGGAAATCAAACCGCTGGTCGGACCGAACGAAAGGGTAAGCTTTGCGGTTTGCGTACTTTCCGTCTTATTGTCGAAGAAGAAGAAAATTTGTTGCCAACCGTCGGTATCGGAGTCTTCTTCCACAACCGTCGTCGTGTCAAGACTTGCGATTTCTTGCGCCGAAGCAAAATCTTCGTTGTCAAATACAAGCTTGATGCCTGCGCCCGTGTGTCCTTTCATTTCCGACGTCTTTACGTAGAAGGAAATTGCAGAATAGCCTGCGGGAACGGAAATCGTTTTGTCTGCTTTATACGCCGCGCCGTTCTTGGAAAGGAACAGGAACGCGTTGCTGTCGCCAAGGAAATCGTCGTCTGCGAAATAGTTGTTGTACACCGCTTTTTGCGTATCGTCGCCGCTTGCAAGGTTTGCAAGGTTGTACGCTTGATACAAATCGCTCGTCGTGTTCAGGGGCGCGGTGAGCGCGGGGATAAGCTTGCCTACGCCGTCTACCGTGCTGTATTCTACGCCGCTCGTATTCTTTTCGGTGGTAGCTTTACCTGCCAAATCGCTTACGTCCAATGCGCCAAAGCCGCTGCCCACTTCATAGAAATCGAGCGCAAACTGTTTCGCATCCGTTTTGTTGGCGTATACCGTCTTGTTGTCTTCGTCGCCGAAATTAAACGTTTCGTACCCGTCGGTGCTTACGCTTTCCGATACGATTTCGCAAGAGATGTCGTCGAAGAACGCATAGCCGTTGACGTATTCTTCCTTGTTCGTACCGCCGCTTTGACCAAGACCGAGCACCATCGAGAAGGTGGAGTCCGCAAACGAAGAGGCGGAAAGTACGAATTCGTATTTCGTCCAAGCGTCTACGTTGATATTTTTGATTTCAAGCGGTTCTAACGTTTTACCGCCTACGGTATGGTTAATAAGGATATACGCGCCCTTGTTATACGCGGACGTATCTTCTTCGTTGTTGGCGGAAGAGCCGACAAGTTCGCTCGTTTTCACCCAAACGGAGAATTTCGCCGTTTCGCCCGCTTTCACCGTAACGGTGGAAGAAGACGTCATTTTTTGCGCTGTACCGATATAGGTATCCGTCTTTTTCTCGTTGTGAATCATCAACACGCGGGAATCTTCCGATTCGGGGCGAGCTTCGGGATTGGCGAGCGCCGTCTTATTGCCGTCCGCGTCTTCCACGAGAGGCAAATCGTCCACGTCGATATTGAACGATTCGTAGAAATCCAAATCGGTAATCTTACGGTCGTCGTTCGCGTCGTCGTCTTTCCAAGCTTCGTAATATTCCAGCTTGTCCTTCGTCGTCATAACGCTCCATTTTTCCGCAGCCTGTTCTTCGGTAAGCTCGGCGGGGGATACGTCGATACCCGACGTAGTAAGGTCTTTCCACTTATCTTCGTCCACGTCGATAATACCGCTCGCCGCGTCCGAGGAGGGCGCGGTACCGCTGGATACGGAGTTGGTCGTTTTCGTCCAACCGGTCATAGAAGTCACGACGGGTTTTGCCGCGTCGTACGCATTGAGCGCAAACGTGCTGTTGATAATCAGTTCGTTATCGTCTACGACGACTTCTTCATCGTCTTCTTCCGTCTCCGTCTCCGTTTCCGTAGAAGTATCCGTTTCTTCTTCGTCTTCGTCGCAAGAAGAGAACGCCACGGTTACGGACGTTGCCATCAACAAGGAGAGAAGCAATGCAAGAAACTTCTTGCTGTTTTTTTCGTTTCCTTTCATACAACCACCTTTTTTGGTATTTGTTTTTTGCTGTTTCAACGGGGGAATTTCCGTTTTTACAAGCGTTCAAATTCCCACGCTATATTATTTTAATACAAAATCGATTTATAAGCAAGCGTTTCTGGCGTAAAAAGCGGGAAAAAGTTTGATAAATTGCAAAAAAATACGCAAAATACAAGTGAAAGATAAGGGGAAATCGGAAAAGTTCTCCAAAGGAGAGTGAAAAATTGACGGAAAAAACGGTGAGAACGGGTAAGCAAATATTTTGCGGCGGCGCGGTAGGGCTTGCGAACAGTTTGTTTGGCGGTGGCGGCGGTATGCTTGCCGTGCCGCTCTTGCAAAAAAACGGCTACGACGAGAAGGGCGCGCACGCTACGGCAATTTTGGTGATTTTGCCCGTTTCCGCGTTCTCGTTTTTGCTGTACTTTTTGCGCGGATTTTACGATTTTTCGGTGCTGATACCGACGGCGATAGGCGTAACGGCAGGCGGCGTTTTAGGCGCAAAATTATTGGGCGGTTTACAGGTAAAGACGGTGCGGTTGCTGTTTGCCTTTTTACAGGCGGCGGCAGGGGTGTTTCTCTTTTTCAGGTGAAGTTTTTTGTCCTTTTCACGGACAAAAAGTAATTGCTAATATTTATAACAGCCACAACTGCAACCGAAGGTTGCAACTTCACTTCGGTGTAGCCGAAACTTCACTACGCAGTAACTTCACTTTGACGACAGTCAAAACTTCACTTTTTACATATGTCCTTTTATCTCTATTTATTGCTTGGATTTATAGGCGGGATTCCCGCAGGTATGGGTATGGGCGGCGGAACGGTTACCATACCCCTTTTAACGATTGTCGGGGGTGTGGAGCAAAAGATAGCGCAATGCGCCAATTTGTTTTCCTTTTTGCCGATGAGCGTCGGGGCGTTGCAAACGCACGCGAAAAACGGGCTTTTGAAAACGGAAGGGATTTTATGGGTAATCTTGCCGGCGTTGCTTTTGTCCGCATTGGGCGCAACGGCAGCGGCGGCTTTGCCGTCGGACGTTTTGGCAAAGGGGTTCGGTGTATTTTTGCTAGGGTTATCTCTTTTTACCTTTTTCAAAACCTTGGGAGAATAAAGGACTGTTTTTAATAAAAAACAAGTGTCAAATCGTACAAAAAAACAAGCCGATTTTGTCGAAAATGAAAAAAAACGAAAAAAATGTAAAAAAAATTTGAAAATAGTATTTACAAAACGGGTTTTCTATGGTAAACTATGGGAAAAATCAAAATGGGGTAATAGGTACGATTATTCTAAATAATCGATAAAATGAGAGAAACCCTGCGAAAAAAATGAAAAAAGCGAAATCCCGTTAGTGGACGTTCAAAAGAAGAGAGAGGTAAAAAGTGGAAAAAATCGGCATTATTGATTTGGGCTCGAATACGGCTAGGCTCGTTATCGTGGATATGTTCACGGACGGGCATTATATGGTCGTGGACGAATTAAAGGAGAGCGTTCGTCTCGGTCAGGATATGGACAGGGACGGATTTTTGAAGCCGCAACGCATTGCGGAAACGATACGTACGTTAAAAATGTTCAAGCGCCTTTGCGACGCAAGCGGCGTAGAACGCATTATCGCCGTCGGCACGGCGGCGGTCAGACGCGCCAAAAACCAACGTTCGTTCTTGGACGAAATTCAGGTATCTTGTAACATTACGATTCGCGTGCTTTCGGAAGAAGAAGAAGCGATACTCGTTTATCGCGGCGTTATCAACTCTATGGAAGTACCGAAAGGCTTGATTTTGGAAATCGGCGGCGGCAGCACGAAAATCATTTACTATAACAGAAGAAACTTACTTAACTACGCAAACCTGCCGTTCGGGGCGGTAACGCTTACCGATTTGTTCGCGGGCGATGCAACGCCGGAAGAATCGGCGGGTCACGTGGAAGAATTCTTCACCGAACAGTTGAAAAAATTGCCTTGGCTTTCGGAAGTGGACCCCGAAACGCAAATTATCGGCGTAGGCGGTTCGTTCCGCAATTTGTTCAAGATAGCCAAGCTCGTAAGGAAGTATCCTTTGGATACGCCGCATAACTACCGTTTGGCGACGGAAGATTTCAATTCCGTATACGATATGCTTCGCGTTTTGGACGTGGACAAGCGTAAAAAGATTAAGGGGCTTTCCCCCAAACGCGCGGATATTATGCCGGCGGCGATGGCTATCGTCAAAGCGTTCGTGTCCTATATGAACGTGGAAGAATTCGCCATCAGCGGTTGCGGACTTCGCGAGGGTTTGATTCTCAATCAAGCAATGCCCATCACGACGGAAAAACCCATTTCCGACGTGCTCGGATACAGCTTGCAAACGCTCGTCAAATATTACGGTTGCAACGAAAAGCACGTGGAAAACGTTATGCACCTGTCTATTCAGCTTTTCAAACAGTTGCGCGTATTGCATAAGTTCTCCCGTCAATACTTGAAAGTATTGAAAATTGCGGCGAGCTTGCACGATTGCGGTGAAAGACTGAAATATTATCAACACGCGCGCCATAGCTGGTACACGATTTTGCAATCGTCCATCAACGGGGCTACGCACAGAGAAATTGTTTTGGCGGCGTTCGTGGCGGGCTGTCATAACCGCGAAGAAGTGCCGCTTGGCGAGTGGCTCAAATATAAGGATATCGTAACGGAAGAAGATTTGGACGCCGTGAAAAAGCTCGGCGTGCTCTTGCGTATCGCTGAGAGCTTGGACAGAACGCATTGCGGCGTGGTAACGGGTATAAACTGCGACGTTTTGGGCGATTCCGTAATTATGAAGACGGAAACAGTCGGCGACGCGGCGCTCGAAATTCGCGACGCAACGGCGGCGAATCCGGAATTTAAGAGAGCGTTCAAAAAGACGTTGGAAATTTTGTAATAAAGGCATAGGATACAGCCGCTCAACAAGGGCGGCTTTCCTTTTTTTGGCGTATGAAATTTGTTTTGGCAAGCGCTTCGCCGCGGCGCAAAGAACTGTTGGCGGAGCTGATAAAAGATTTTGAAATTATCCCGTCGGCGGCAGACGAGAGCGTACAAGGCTATCCTTCGACGAAAGCCCTTGCGCGTATGCTGGCAAACAGAAAGGCGGTAGAAGTGGCAATGCGCCCCGAAAACGCGGGGAAAACGGTTATCGGCTCGGACACGGTGGTATCGCTCGGCGGCTGGGCGCTCGGTAAACCGAAAGACGAACAGGACGCCTTCCGTATGCTGAAAATGCTTTCGGGTAAGAAACACGCCGTGTACACGGGCGTGTGTTTTGCGGTAAATAAAAACGGAAAATGCCGTATCAAAACGCGCGTGGATAAAACGCTCGTGTATTTTAACGAGCTTTCCGACGAGTTTATTTTGGAGTACATCAAAGGCGGTTCGCCGATGGATAAAGCGGGGGCGTACGGGATTCAAGACGGCGGACTCGTTAAAAAAATCAAAGGGAGTTACACAAACGTAGTGGGCTTTCCTTTGGAGCTTGTGAAAAGGATGATAAAAAGAGCGGAGAAAGAGTAAAGGAGATTGACGGATATGTGGAAATTGGCAGTCGATTTAGGCTCGTCGATGACGAAGATATACCGCGCGGACACGAGCAACGGCGTCGTGCTTGCCGAACCCTCCTGCGTGGCTGTCTACGGCGCGGATAAAGAAGTGAAAGCCGTTGGTAAAGAAGCGAAAAATCTCATCGGAAAAACGGCGGAATATACAAGCATCGTATATCCCGTATATGAAGGCGAGATTACGGATATGCGCCTTGCCGTGGCGATGTTAAAGGAGTTTTTTGTGCGCATCGGCGTAAAGACGGGCGTTTTGCACAGAGTGCAAACGTTGTTTAGCGTGCCTTGCGGCGTTTCGCGCGCCGTTCTTGCGCAGTACGTAGCGCTTGCGGAAGAGTGCGGTTTGAAAAAGGTACATTTCGTTGAACAGCCCTATTTGGCGGCGGTGGGCGCGGGCGCAGTTATCAGCGATTCCGACCCCGTATTTTGCTTGGATATCGGCGGTGGCGTAACGAATATCGCCGTGGTTTCGGCGGACGGCATTATTTCGGGCGTTTCTATGAATATCGGCGGCAATAATATGGACGCCAACGTGCTTTCCAAGGTGGCGCGTACGAACGGGCTTCGAATCGGCGCTTTGACGGCTGAACGTTTGAAAAATGAGCTGGGTTCTATGTCGATATCGGCGAGGGGCGCGATGGTGGCGGAAGGTAGCTCGATAGATTCTTCCCGACCTGCCGCAGCGTCGGTACAGGCGGCGGATTTAACCGATTGTATACGCGTATATATAGATAAGATATTGGAATACGCGGTGGCGGTGCTTCGCCGTTTGCCTGCGGAAGTGGCGGCAATCGTCAATAGAAACGGCGTATATCTTTCGGGGGGAGTGATGAAGATTTCCCATTTGCCACAATATATCGGCTCGAAATTGGAAATGCGCTATCACGTTTGCGAAGAACCGCAGTTTGCGACGGTTATCGGCGGCGGCGCAATTTTGCGCGAAAAGGACCTTTTAAAGGCGTTTTCCCTGTCCGTAGAAGAGTAACCGAAAAACTTTTTAATGCCGCAATTCCTTGAAAATAAAGGGATTGCGGCGTTTTTTATAAAAAAATTCAAAAAAAATTAAAAAATTTTTCAAAAACCTATTGACAAATGAAAAATTCGTGCTATAATAAAGGTACAAAAGAGAAAGAGAGCAACAAAAAATGTTTCAAATTCTCAAAAAATAAAACGGAGCACACCAATGCACAGTTGAAATAAGTCGACAAGGGTTGACGAAAGGGCCGTAGGGATACGGCGAAAAAATCCAATAGTTAAAGGAGGTATTAAAAGGGATGCCGACGTACAATGGAAACGTAAACTTTAACGAAGGAGGTACAGGGCGATGACCGTAGTAAGAACAGGAAGGTACTTCGTCAAGAAATAAAAAAGAGAGGATGGTCCAATGAACAGCGAAATCGAGGAGCGCAAATAAATATCCGCGAGAAAAGGTAAGTGCGAAGCGGCGCGAAGCATCGCACACGGTGAAATTAAGTTCAGAAAAGAAGCGGATAGAAAGCACGAACGCTCTACAACTGAATATATAAAATCGAAAAATATCCCCTGCGTGATGACGCAGGGGTTAAATTTTTTTTGCAACAGAGCGGTAAACCACCGCTGGCGAGTGGTTCTATCTTCCGTTGTTGTGGAAAAGTGGCGATAGGCGTTCCCTGCCGCAAAGCGGAATATAGCCCCAAAAAGCAAAACATAGTTTTGCGTTATCAACGCCGATAGGCGTTTCTCGTCTCACGGGCGAAAAAGACGGTTATTCCACCGATAACGGGTCGAAAAATTCTTCCGTATTGAGCAAAAGATTTTTCCGTTTGCATTGCGCGCGGTATTCTTCCTGTAAGGCGTGCCATACGCTCGTTTCGCTGATTCGCTCGACATGTTTTAAGTAGAAAAGGATATACAAGTCGATACAAGTGATACTTTCCGCCGTCTTTCGTAAAGTTTCCCGCCGACGGACGAGCGTTTCTTTGTCTATTCCGTCGTTCTTGTGTGTTAAATGCGCGTACCGTATATCCCTATCCAAATAATCAAACAATCTTTGCAATTTTTCAAAATTTTCCATTTTCTTTCCCTCAATTTAATACCTTTGGTAATATTATATATGTCCAATGGTCATAAGTCAAGCATTTTATGCCCAATGGTATTAAAATAATTTTAGGAGAAGAAAAAATGATTACGTTAAGCCAAGTACAGGAAAAAATAATAGAAGCAATTAAAAGAAGCGGTATAACGCAAACGGAATTAGCGCAAAAAGTAGGGGTAACGCAAAGCGTGATTTCCCATTACGTAAACGGAAGAAAACTGCCCGCGCTCGATACGCTGGCAAACCTTTGCGTGGTATTGGATTTAGACGCCAACGATATTTTGTGCGTTCGGTAACGGTTGGCAACGGACGGTAGACGGAAAAGGGCAATACGGTTACAAATAAACGGTATCGTGAGATAGAAAGATTCGGAGAGCGGCGGCTCGCCGCAAACGGGCGTAAAATCGCCCGTTTTTTCTTTTGCCGTATTCTTTCTCGGCAAATGTGCAAAAACACGATTTTGACGGCAAAAAAACGCTTAAATGCGCCAAGGGGAAAACTTTTTTCTCAAAATCGGGTTTATTCGCTGTACTTTTTCAAAAAAAGATGTTATAATAGGGGAGTAAAATAACGATTTTCTTTTTTTATTATAAAAAAAAGAAAGCGAAATGGGAGAAAAAGCAATGGCGGAAAGAGTAGAAGGCGAATACGGCGCGGAGCAAATACAAGTTCTCGACGGCTTGGAGCATATCCGTAAACGCCCCGGTATGTATATCTCGTCTACGGACGCAAAGGGGCTTCATCACCTTGTTCACGAAGTCGTGGACAACTCGATTGACGAAGCGCTCGCAGGGTATTGTACGCATATCGAAGTAACGATTAACGACGACGGTAGCTGTACCGTACAGGATAACGGGCGCGGTATTCCTACCGATATTCACCCCAAAGAAGGGATTTCGACGCTCGAAGTCGTTTTCACGAAAGTCAACGCAGGCGGTAAGTTCGGCGGCGATTCGGGGTATAAGGTATCGAGCGGTTTGCACGGCGTGGGCGTAAAGGCGGTAAACGCGTTGTCCGAGTGGTTGGAGGCGGAAGTTTCCCATGAAGGACACGTGTTCAGACAGGTATATAACCGCGGCGTACCCCAACGCAGCGTACAAATCGTGGGCGATACGGACGAAATGGGTACGAAGGTTACCTTTATGCCCGACGCGGAAATTTTCGAAACGGTTATTTTCAATTATGATACCTTGAAAGGCAGACTTCGCGAACTCGCTTATCTTAACAAGGGTTTGCGCATTACGCTTGAAGACAAACGCGCAGGTAAGGAACAAGTCGATTCGTTCTGTTACGAAGGGGGGATTTGTTCGTTCGTGGAAGAGCTGAACAAGAGCCGTGAAGAGCTTTTGTTCCCTGCCCCCGTATACTTTGAAGAACAGGACGGCGACACGGTGTGCGAAGTGGCGATTCAGTACAACGAATCGTACAGCGAAGTCATTTACAGCTACGCCAATAACGTCAACACGATTGACGGCGGTACGCACGTGGCGGGCTTGAAAATGGCGCTCACCAAGGTCATCAACGACGCGGGCAGAAAGCTGAATATATTAAAGGACAACGACAAGCTGTCCAGCGAAGACGTAATGGAAGGTATAACGGCTGTCGTTTCCGTAAAACTTGTCAACGCGCAGTTCGAATCGCAAACGAAGGACAAGCTGAACAACAGCTCTATCCGCGTGTTCGTTAACAAGTGCGTGAGCGAGCATATGGGTACGTTCTTGGAAGAGAACCCCAACGTGGCAAGAGAATTGGTGCTTCATTGTATCACGGCGCAAAAGGCGCGCGACGCGGCGAGAAGCGCGAGAGAATTGACGAGAAGAAAGGGGCTTTTGGAAAGCAGTACGCTGCCCGGCAAGCTTGCCGACTGTTCGGACAGACGTAGCGAACTTTGTGAAATTTATATTGTAGAAGGCGACTCGGCGGGCGGTACGGCAAAGCAAGGGCGCGATAGACGTTTCCAAGCGATTTTGCCCCTTCGCGGTAAAATTTTGAACGTGGAAAAGGTGCGCTTGAACCGCGTTTTGGAAAACGAAGAAATCAAATCGATGATTACGGCGTTCGGTTGCGGTATTTTGGACGATTTTGACGAAAGCAAGCTCAGATACGATAGAATTATCTCGATGACCGACGCCGACGTAGACGGCGCGCACATCAGAATTTTGCTCTATACGTTCCTGTTCCGCTATATGCGTCCGCTTATCGAACACGGTCACGTATACGCGGCGAAGCCGCCCCTTTACAAGGCAAGCTATAAAGGACACGACGATTACCTGTATTCGGAAGAAGAGAAAATCGAATACGACAAGAACGCGCCCGGAAAAGTGGAATATCAACGCTATAAAGGGCTTGGCGAAATGAGTAAAGAGCAGCTTTGGGATACGACGATGAACCCTGCAACGCGTACGCTCATCCGCGTAACGATGCAAGACGCGGCGGAGGCGGACCAAATGTTTGCGATGCTGATGGGGGAAAGTCCCTCTCTTCGTAGAAAGTTTATTGAAGAGAACGCGTCCCTTGTAACCGACCTCGATATTTAAGTGAAGTTTTTACGCAAGCGTAAAAGTGAAGTTTGATATTGATAACTTCCACAACTGCAACCAAGGGTTGCAACTTCACTTTGGTGAAGCAAAACTTCACTGCGAAGCTACTTCACTCGCGCAAGCGAACTTCACCTTTCAAAAAATAGGAGAAAATGACAATGGCAAAGAAAGAAACCAGCCCGGAATTAACCGAGGAATTTAAGAAAACGCTGGCGATGACGAAAATGCTCGACGTCGAGGTCGACGACGAGTTAAAGCGTTCGTTTATCGCGTATGCGATGGCGGTAAATAAATCGAGAGCTATCCCCGACGTGCGCGACGGTTTGAAGCCCGTGCACAGACGTATTTTGTATTCCATGCACGAAATGGGCTTGTACAACGATAAGGCGTACAGAAAGTGCGCCCGTATCGTCGGTGACTGTATGGGTAAATTTCACCCCCACGGCGACAGCTCGGTATACGACGCGCTCGTAAGACTTGCGCAAGAATTTACGATTAGCTTTCCGCTCGTAGACGGACACGGCAACTTCGGCTCTGTGGACGGCGACGGCGCGGCTGCAATGCGTTATACGGAAGCAAGGCTTACGAAATTGGCGGCGGAAATGCTGCGCGATTTGGATAAGGAAACGGTGGATTTTATCCCCAACTTCGATGGCAGTGAAGAAGAACCGACGGTGCTCCCTGCAAGATATCCCAACTTGCTTGTCAACGGCGCGGACGGTATCGCCGTAGGTATGGCGACGAATATTCCGCCCCATAACCTTGCGGAAGTTATCGACGGCACGATTGCGATGATTGACAATCCCGAAATCACGATTGACGAGCTGATGGAATATATCCCCGCGCCCGATTTCCCTACGGGCGGCTTGATTATGGGCAGAAGCGGTATCCGTCAGGCGTACAGAACGGGGCAAGGCAATCTCGTTATCCGTTCCCGTTGCGAAATCGAAGAATACGGCTCGGGCAATAACACCCGTTCCCGTATCGTCGTTACGGAAATCCCGTATCAAGTAAATAAGGCGCTTCTTATCAAGACGATTGCGGACATGGTACGCGATAAACGCTTGGAAGGCATTTCCGATATCCGCGACGAATCGGACAGAGACGGTATGCGTATCGTTATCGAAATCAAAAAAGACGCGAACGCGCAAGTCGTTTTGAATACGCTGTATAAAAAGACGAAATTGCAAATTTCCGACGGTATCATCTTGCTCGCGCTCGTGGAAAACGGCACAGAGCAGAAAACGCTCAATTTGCGCGAAATTTTGTATCATTACCTTAATCACCAAAAAGAAGTTATTACGCGCAGGACGAAGTACGAACTCAACAAAACGGAAGAACGCGCGCACATCATCGCAGGTTTGGTACTCGCGCTTGCCAACGTGGACGAAGTTATCCGCATTATCAAGGCTTCCGCGGACAAGAACGCCGCTATCGAAGGCTTGACGAGCGCGTTCGAGCTTGATGAAAAACAAGCGGTGGCGATTTTGGAAATGCGCTTGCAAAGACTTACTTCGCTCGAAGTGGAAAAGCTCAAAGAAGAGCTTGAATCGCTGTATAATACGATTAAGGATTTGAAGGACATTTTGGCGAACGAATACCGCGTTATGGAAATTATCCGTAACGATTTGACGGAAATCAAAGCGAAGTACCCTTCGCCGAGAAAATCGGAAATTTCCGTGGACTACGGCAATATCGACGACGAAGACCTTATCGATAGAGAAGACGTGGTTATTTCGATTACGCACTCGGGCTATATCAAGCGTTTGCCCGTTGCCGAGTATAAGGCGCAAGGCCGTGGCGGCAAGGGTATTACCGCGCATAGACCCAAGGACGAAGACTACGTGGAAAAAATGTTCGTAACGTGCACGCACGACCCGATTTTGCTTTTCTCGTCCAAGGGTAAGGTGTACTCGATTAAAGGCTATGAAATTCCCGAAGCCAACCGTACGGCAAGGGGTAGAGCGGTTGTTAATATCGTACAGCTCGACCAAGGCGAAAAGATTGAAGCGGTGCTGCCCGTAAAAGAAGACGGCACGGGCTTCCTTGTAATGGCTACCGAAAACGGTTTGATTAAAAAGACTTCGACGGACGAATTCAAGCGTATTCCCAAGAACGGTAAGATTGCAATTAAGTTGCAGGAAGACGATAAACTTATCTCCGTACAGTTCACGACGGGTGAAAACGAAATCTTCGTTGCTTCGCGCGGCGGCAAGTGTATCCGTTTCTCGGAAAAGGACGTACGTCCTACGGGGCGCGGCACGCAAGGCGTAAAAGCGATTACGCTTTCCAAGGGCGATATCGTCGTGGATATGTTGATTGTGGACGAAGCGCAAGACCTGTTCACGCTCACGTCGCTGGGCTACGGCAAGCGAACTTCGTTTAGCGAATACCGTTTGCAAAGCCGAGGCGGTAATGGTATCAAATCGGGCGTATACAACGAAAAGACGGGCGAAGTTGTCAATATGCGTTTGGTAACGGACGACAACGACGTCATGATTATCACGACGGGCGGTATCATTATCCGTATGCATGCGGACACGATTAGCCATATCGGCAGAAGCACGCGCGGCGTACGCGTTATGAACGTTAAGGATAGCGAAGTAGCGACGGTGGATATTACCGAACGCGACGACGAAGCGGAAACGCAAGCCCCCGAAGAAACGGCGGCGGATTTAAGCCCCGAAGATTTGGCAGGCGAAGCGGAAACGGAAGAAGTGGAAGAAACGGTTGTGCTCGACGAAGTTGAGGAAGAAACGCCTGCCGAATAAGGGCAGTGAGCCACTGCCGGCAAGTCTTTCTATCTTTCGTAAAAGCACAGAAAGCGGTTTGTCATTGACAATATGGGGTTAAGGGGCATAGTCCCTTATGGGGGGGCAGGGGCGAAGCCCTTGCGAAGAAATAGCCCCACGAAAGCAAAACGCAGTTTTGCGTTACAACGCCGATAGGCGTTTAAGCGGTAAAACCGCCACGTATGGGGGTTATCCCCCTAAACGGTATCGATAAACGAAAAAAGCAAGGCGATTCGCCTTGCTTTTTTGTGTATATTTTCGCCTTCTCTCACAGGAGAAGACTATGTTATTTTTCTTCTAATCCCAAAATATATAGAGCGGATAAATCAAGCTCCTTGCATATTTTTGCAAAAGTATCCAATTTGGGCAGTTTTTCCGTTGTAACGTATTGCGTTATCATTTCGGGGGAAACGCCCACCCTTTCCGCCATTTCCTTTTTACTTAAAGGACAATTTTTCAATTCTTCAATCAATCGCTCTTTTATCAATTTAAACATAGGAGTTTGTTCTTTTTCTTAATCGCACTAATGTTTTTTATTCGCTCTTTTTTTATGGGGGTTATTTTCTTCCAATCAACTCATCAACGGAAATGTCGTAAAAATCGGCGAGAGTAACAAGAATATCGATATTCGGTGAATTGATATTCTTTTCGTATGCGCTTATTGTCGATTGTGGAATATTTGTGGCTTTTTCCAAGTCCATTTGCGTTAAATTCCGTATTTTACGTTGTTCTTTTAATGCTTCGCCATAATTTAATTTCATAAATGTACTTTTCTCCTTTTTTTTAATTTTACCAGTAAGTCGATAAAAATGCTTGACATACCAGTATGCTGGTATTATAATATAACAAAAAGGAGAGAAAAATATGAAATATTACGAAGCCGTGGGGATTCGATTAAACGAATTATTAAAAGAAAAGGGAATTACGAAAAAGGAGATTGCGAGAAAAACGGAAATATCTTATCGGTGTGTTTTGCGTATATCGAAAGGGCAATCGAGTAGAATATCCTTGGTTCGTTTTTATCAAATATGCAAAGCGATAGAAATTCCGCCGGACGTTTTTTTCGATTCGCCGTTGTTCGATTTTGGAAAATTGGAAAAGTAAAAAAGAGCAGGGACGCGTTCAACGCGTCCCTGCCCCCGTCTTTTGACGGAATTTCTCGATTAAAATTCGATTTTTTCTTGTACGTACGCAATCGCTTCGTCAATGCTTACGCGGATTTGTTCCATCGTATCTCTGTCGCGCACCGTTACGGTGTTGTCTTCCAAGGTTTGGAAGTCAATCGTTACGCAGAACGGCGTGCCGATTTCATCTTGACGGCGGTAACGCTTACCAATCGAACCCGTGATATCGTACGTGGTGGGAAATTTCTTCATCATCTTCGCGTACACTTCGTCCGCTTTTTCGGAAAGGTTCTTTTGCAAGGGAAGTACGGCGCATTTGTAAGGCGCAAGGAAAGGATGCAAACGAAGTACCGTACGGATATCGTTCTTTTCCGCGTCCACAACCTCTTCGTCATACGCGTCCGTAAGGAACGCAAGCACGACGCGGTCAGCACCCAAAGAGGGTTCTACAACGTAGGGGACGTATCTTTCGCCCGTTACAGGGTCTACGTAATCGATGGGCTTGCCGCACTCTTTCGCGTGTTGGCTCAAATCGTAGTCCGTTCTGTCGGCAACACCCCAAAGTTCCCCCCAGCCGAACGCGAAACGGTATTCAAAGTCCGTCGTTGCTTTGGAATAGAAGCAAAGCTCTTCGGGCGAGTGGTCGCGAAGGTGCAGGTTTTCCGCTTTCATACCCAAGGAAAGCAACCAATCGCGGCAAAAATCTTTCCAATACGCAAACCACTCCAAATCGGTGCCGGGTTTGCAGAAGAATTCGAGTTCCATTTGTTCAAATTCACGGGTACGGAACGTAAAGTTACCGGGCGTGATTTCGTTACGGAAGGATTTACCTATCTGCGCGATACCGAAAGGTACGCGCAGACGCGTTGCACGTTGTACGTTGGCAAAGTTCACGAAGATACCTTGCGCCGTTTCGGGGCGAAGGTATACCGTGTTTGCCGAATCTTCCGTTACGCCTTGGAAGGTTTTGAACATCAAATTGAATTTTCTAATCGACGTGAAATCGGAGTTGCCGCAAATAGGGCAAACGATTTTGTGTTCGGTAATAAACGCTTCAAGCGCGTCGTTATCCATACTTTCCACTTTTACGTCCAAACCCTTTTTCGCTACGTACGCTTCGACGAGTTGGTCGGCTCTGTGGCGCGCCTTACAGGACTTACAGTCCATAAGGGGGTCGGAGAAACCGCCAAGGTGTCCCGAAGCTTTCCACGTGCGGGTGTTCATCAAAATAGCGCAATCCACGCCCGTGTTGTACGGGTTTTCTTGTACAAATTTTTTCCACCAAGCTTTCTTTACGTTGTTTTTCAGTTCTACGCCCAAAGGACCGTAATCCCACGTGTTGGCAAGACCGCCGTAAATTTCGCTGCCGGGGAAGATAAAACCGCGCGTTTTGCAAAGGGAAACGAGTTTGTCCATCGTAACCGCTCTTTTTTCAGCCATAATACAATTCTCCTTTACGTCTAAAACTTGACTATCGACTTTATTATACGTTTTTTACGTAGTAAAGTCAAACGAAAGGGGGTTGTTTTACGTGAAAAAATCTTTTTTCGACGCCGTTTTTCTTTATTTTTCCAAACGTTTGCAAATTTTGCGAAAAATAATAAAAAAAATTATAAAAAACATTGAGAGAACTATTCCATTTTTTGAAAAGATGTGCTATAATGATAGATGAGAAAATAGCGTTAATATAGCCGTTTGCGCTTACTCACGCATTATGCGCGTATAAAAAGCGCAAAGCAAAACGGTTTACAAAGGAGAAGTGTAAATGCTTTCGGATATTGAAATTGCGGAATCCGCCGAGCTTATCGATATTCGCGAAGTCGCGAAAAAGCTCGGTCTGAACGAAGCGGATTTGGAATTATACGGAAAATACAAGGCAAAAATTACGTTGCCGAAAAATGCGGAACGGAAAGCGAAGCTCGTGTTGGTAACGGCAATCAACCCCACCGCTTCGGGCGAAGGGAAAACTACCGTTTCCATCGGACTTGGCGACGGGCTTGCAAAAATCGGGAAATCGGTATGTCTTGCCCTGCGCGAACCGTCTTTGGGTCCCGTATTCGGTATGAAAGGGGGAGCGGCAGGCGGCGGTTATGCCCAAGTTGTGCCGATGAGCGATATCAATTTGCATTTTACGGGGGATTTGCACGCGATTACCGCGGCGAACAACCTGCTTTGCGCACTTGTGGATAATCATATTTTCCGCGGTAACGCGCTGAAAATCGATTTGGATAATATCTATTTCCACCGTTGTATGGATATGAACGAACGCCAGCTTATCAACGTAACGGTAGGCAAAAACGGGCGCGGCGTGGAAAGAGAGGACCATTTCGATATCACGGCGGCAAGCGAAGTGATGGCGGTGTTGTGTCTTGCTACCGATTTGGACGATTTGAAAAGACGGCTCGGCAATATCATTATCGGCTTGAATACGGACGGGGAATACGTTTTTGCAAGAGAAATTCCCGGCGCGGTAGGCTCGATGGCGGTGCTGTTGAAAGAAGCGATGAAGCCCAATCTTGTCCAAACGCTCGAACATACGCCTGCGATTATTCACGGCGGTCCGTTTGCGAATATCGCGCACGGCTGCAACAGCGTACAGGCGACGTACGCGGCGATGAGCCTTGCCGATTACGCGATTACCGAAGCGGGCTTCGGCGCGGACTTGGGTGCGGAGAAATTCTTGGACGCGAAATGCCGTAAGGCGGGTATCGAACCCGATTGCGTGGTCATCGTGGCTACGGTAAAGGCACTCAAATTGCACGGCGGCGCAGACAAAGCGACGCTTGCCCAAGAAAACCTTGAAGCGCTCGCAAAGGGTATGCCCAATCTTTTGAAACATATCGAAAATATCCAAAACGTATACAAAAAGCCCGTCGTCGTGGCGATGAACAGATTTTTCACCGATACGCAGGCGGAAACGGACTACGTTATCGAAACGGTGCGCGCGGCAGGTTCTACGGCGGTGTTCACCGACGTATTCTTAAAGGGTGGTGAAGGCGGTAAAGAGCTTGCGGAAGAAGTGGTAAAGGCTTGTGAAATTCCCTCCAAGCTCTGCTTCCCGTACGAATTGAACGAGAGCGTTTGCGAAAAAATCCAAAAGCTCGCGCAAAAGATTTACGGCGCGGACGGCGTGGATTTCTCGGAAGAGGCGCTTGCGAAAATTAAGACGATTGAAGAAAAGGGCTACGGCGACAAACCGATTATTGTGGCGAAAACGCAATATTCTCTTTCGGATAACGCGGAGCTTATCGGCAGACCCACGGGTTTCAGAATCACGGTGCGCGACGTTATGCTGAAAGGCGGCGCAGGGTTTATCGTAGCCATTGCAGGCAAGATTATGCTGATGCCCGGGCTGGGCGCGCGTCCCGCGGCGGAGAAAATCGACCTTTTGTCCGACGGCACGATTGTAGGCTTGTCTTAAAGAGTGCAGCGCCAAAACTTTACTGATAACGGTAATTCCGTTTTAACGCACGATTAAAAGTAGAGAAGAATATGAAAACGATTGAAGCAACCAACTTTATAGAACAAATCATCAACGACGATATCGAAAACGGAAAGATTGGCGCGGTGCAAACGCGTTTCCCGCCCGAACCGAACGGTTATTTGCATATCGGACATATCAAGAGTATGCTCGTTAATTTCGGTACGGCGAAAAAGTACGACGGTAAATGCAATCTCTTTTTCGACGACACAAATCCGTCCAAGGAAAAGACGGAATTCGTGGACGCAATCCGCAAGGATATCGAGTGGGTGGGCTACGAGTGGGCGGATGAAAAGTACGCTTCCGACTTTTTCGATATCATTTACGAATACGCGGAAAAGCTCATTTGCGATAATAAAGCGTTCGTGTGCGATTTATCGCCCGAACAAATCAGCGCTACGCGCGGCACGCTTACCGAAGCGGGCAAGGAAAGTCCGTATAGAAACCGCAGCGTAGAAGAGAATTTGACGCTGTTTAGAGAAATGAAAGCGGGCAAATATCCCGACGGCAGCAAATGTCTGCGCGCGAAAATCGATATGGCTTCGCCCAATATGAATATGCGCGACCCCGTTATCTACCGTATCTTGCGCGCGACGCATCACCGTACGGGGGATAAATGGTGTATCTATCCGATGTACGACTACGCGCACCCCATTTGCGATTATTTGCAGGGCGTAACGCACTCTTTGTGTACGCTTGAATTCGAAGACCACAGACCGCTTTACGATTGGGTGGGTATCCACCTTGGGTTTGCGCCCAAGCCCCGACAAATCGAATTTGCCCGTCTTGCGGTAACGAACACGGTTATGAGTAAGCGGTATTTGAAAAAGCTCGTGGAAGAAGGACACGTACACGGCTGGGACGACCCGCGTATGCCCACGGTGGCAGGGCTTCGAAACCGCGGCGTTCCCCCCGAAGCGTTGCTTGATTTTTGCACGAAAATCGGTATCGTAAAAGCCAATTCCGAGTGTCAGCTTTCCTATTTGGAAGCGTGTATTCGCGATAATCTCAACGCGAACGCGGAACGCGCGATGGCGGTGCTTGAACCGTTAAAGGTAACGATTACCAATTACGTTGGGGAAGAATTGCTCGATTCGGCGATTCATCCATTGAAGCCCGAACTCGGCGTAAGAAAGGTGGCGTTTTCCAACGTAGTATATATTGATAAAGCGGATTTCTCTCTCAATCCACCGCCCAAATATCAGCGTTTGAAGATGGACGGATACGTGCGCTTGAAAGGCGCGTACATTATCCATTGCGACGACGTGGTTTTGGACGAAAACGGGGAAGTGGCGGAGCTGAAATGTTCGTACGTACCCGAAAGCCGTTCGGCAAGCGACACAAGCGGTATCAAGGTGAAAGGCACGATTCAATGGGTGGACGGTAAGACGGGCGTAGACGCGGAAATCCGTCGTTACGGATATCTTTTGAAAGATGCGGAATACCCCGGTCAAGATTTTGGTGAGCGTATGAATTTGGACAGCGAACGTATTTATTACGGTAAAGCGGAGCCGTATTTGGCGGAAAGCGAAGAAAATAAAGCGTTCCAGCTGATGCGCGTAGGCTATTATAAAAAATGTACGGACGATAAGGGCGGCTTGGTGCTTTCCGAAATCGTTTCGCTCAAAGATAATTTCAATAAGTAAGTTTCAAATAAAAGTAGGAGTAAAAAATGACGCAATTCTATTCGATTCTGACAACAGAAGCGGATGCGGGCGGCGGCTTCTTGCAATTTTTGCCGATTATTTTGTTGGCGGTATGCGGTGTGATTCTGCTTATATCTTTTATCGTCGGTTACAAAAAGGGCGGTAAAAAGGTAAGTTGGGCAGGGCTTGTATGGCTTACCGCGGCGCTCGCGTTTTGCCTATTGCAAGGTATGATAGGCGGCGGTGTGGCTTCCGCAATGCAAAGTTCCCTTTCGAATATGGCGGGGGGATTCGGCTTGGAAGGGGATTCGCTCGTCGCGCTGACGGACGGACTCGTTTCTTTCGTGCCCGCTTTCGTTGTCGCGCTCGGTTGTATCTTGGTCGTTATGCTCGTGTACGGGCTGTTGAGTTTACGCTTCCGTCCGAAAATTAAAATGATTCCCAAAAACGCCGACGTGTACGTAATGGATGAAGACGGCGTGGAATACGACGAAGATTACGTAGATTACGACGATTATGAGAATTATACGACGCGTAAAATGCCAATGCGCGTCAACTGCGAAACGCCGGGTTTCGGTACGCGGTTGGTAGGCGGTTTGCTTTGCCTTATCAATGCGTTGATGGTTATCGTTACGGTGCTTGCTATCGGCGTGTTCTTGCTCAACGCCACGTCCTTAAAAGACGGCGCTCTTTCGTTCCTGTTTACCTTCGACGTGGGCGGCGTAGTCATTATGCCGATATTCGTTACGTTTGCTTCAAAGTATGCGCTCGACGTATTCTTAATCGGCGTGCTGATTGCCTTTGCTTGTAAGGGTAGAAGAAACGGTTTAACGGAATCGTTGCGTGGATTCTTGAAGTTCGTGGGGCTGGTAGCGGTGTGCTTTTGCTTCTACTTGCCGTTCTCGGCTATGGCGTCGGAAACGGGCGTAGGATTCTTGTACGAACTTACTTCACGTTGCGTAAACGCTATCGTCAAGATTTTCGGTGAAAGCTCGTTTGCTTGGCTTGCGCCTATCCTTGGAAAATTGCTGGCGGGATTGTTGTTGGCGGCGATAACGATTGTGATATTCGTGCTGATAAATTGGCTGCTGAAAAAGGTGGCGGATTGGTCGGTAAAACACTCGTTTACCCGTATTGTGGACGGCGTGCTCGCTTCCGTAATCTATTTGATGATAGGGATACTCGTGTGTTTCTTGGTTTGGGCAGTTTGGTATTTGCTCGCCCGCTACGGGATTTTCCACGTAGAAGAACTGTTCACCGAAGACACAACACTTTCCAACGGCGTGTTCAAATTGCTCGGCGGAATTATCGAACCGTTGCTTATAAAAATCGACCAAATGCTCGGTATTATTCCTGCATAAACGTGAAAAACGAAATAAAAAGCGGACTGCTAACAGTCCGCTTTTATATTATAAAAACAAGCACCCAGGTACGCGACTAATTTCTTTCAACACATACACGGGCGTGTGCGTTTATTCGAATTGATTGGCTAAAATATCCGCGGTAAGACGGGCGAGATTCATATCGCTACCATCCATTTTCGCACCGTCTTCTTTGGAAAGAACGGCAACCGCGCCCAAACAATCGCCGCCCGAAACGATGGGAACGATAACTTGCGCCGTAACGCCTTCTTCACGGGATGACGTAAGCGGTATTACGTCGCCGCCTTCGGCTGCGTTGGCGATATAGCTGCGTCGTTCTTTCAATATTTTATCCATATCTTCGGAAAGACTCTTTCCGTCCAAATCCTTCTTTCCGTCGCCAAAAGCGTGCAAAACGCCGTCTGTATCGCAAATCACGGCGAGTTTTCCGCTCAAATCGTTCAAAGAACGCGCAGTGGCTTTGCTAAAACGTTCTAATGTGGCGATGGGCGAATACTTTTTCAGCATCAACTCGTCGCGGTCCGTAAATATTTCCAAAGGGTCGCCTTCTTTAATGCGGAGCGTCCTTCTGATTTCTTTTGGAATAACGACTCTGCCGAGTTCGTCAATTCTTCTAACAATACCGGTTGCTTTCATAAAAAATCCTCCAATTACAAATATTTTGCGAAAGGATAAGGAAAATATACGCAAAAAGCGAAAAAAAAGGAAACGAAAGGAAAGGAAGCAAAAAAAGCAAATAATTTTTTATTTTTTTCGCAAAATTACGATAAAATGAGTTGACAAACGAAAGACATTAAGATATAATAAAGTTCGTTAATGCGGTCGTGGCGGAACTGGCAGACGCGCAAGACTAAGGATCTTGTGGGTAACTCCATGCAGGTTCAATTCCTGTCGACCGCACCAATTGAGCAGTTTTTAGGGTAAAAAACCCCGAAAACTGCCTATTTTTTTGCCTTTATTCATTAAATTTTACACTATCTTGGAAATATTGTCAACGATTTTCGATATATTTGGGGAACATTTTGGGGAACAAAATGCTCCTTTTTTATATATCAAAATATACTTTATCCATTTGCTCTTTCATAAATTCGTCAGGAAAATGTGTGTACACTCTACCGACTAATCGTTCGGAACTGTCGCCCATCCAAATATCTACAATGTCCGGGCGAACGTATTGTTGACAAGTTGTTGCAAAAGTATGGCGCAAATAATATTGCGTAATTTTTTCGTTTCCAATAATTCTTTTGAATATCCTATTCAAAACATCCGTTCTATGAGGATTTACAATTACATCGTTTAAGTCTAATTTTTCCCGTGCCTGTTTCGGTACGGGGATTTTTTTATACTCAATTTTTCCGTTCTTCCGCTTTGCATTTCTTGCGATTAAAAAATCGCCGTCAAATCGCGCATCGCTTAATTCGCAAGGTCGTAAGCCAAAGTAAAGCATAATCAAGAAAATGAGTTTGTACGGTGCATATTCGGGAACGGATAGGCGTTGTAAAAGCGTTGTTTGCTCATCTTTCGTTAATGCTCTACGCTCGTTTCTCTCTGCCTTTTTGAAAGGAATAAGAGTAACGGGATTATACGTCATAATGCCGCTGCCGATTGCGTATTTGAAAATAGAGTTAAGAACCGTTCTTAAATCTTCATATAAACGTGGGGGCTTGCCGTTCAGTATTTTATCTACGTCTAACGTACGAATTTTTAAAATAGGGATTTCGCCCAAAGGAACGCGGATATACCTACGATAATAACTTTCATAATTATTATAGGTTCGGTCGTTAATTTTTCCTTTTTTATAAGCGAGCCACTCGTTGGCGATTTCCCGAAATAAATTCAATCCTGTGGGGATATAGCGCACTTGGTAATTATCAATATTTTCGGGTTTTGTCGCCTCGATGAATTTCCGTTTTGCTTCGTTTATGTCCGTGGAAGATACTTCAATGCGATAACCGTTTCGGCGGTATCTGATTTCATAGAGAAACGTATTTTTGCCGCTTTGTCTTTTTATCACACGGGCGGCAAGACCGTTTGCAATAAATTCTTTTTTGAAAGTTTTTGCCATATTAGCGACCTCTTCTTTTGTAAATTTGATGGTCGCCGTTATCGATTTTTCTTCTGGAATATGTACATTGGATTCTTGCTCAATGACTTTTTCGATAAGTTTTCCGAATTCACCAGATATGTTGATGATTTCGCGCTTGCTTGCGCACATCATCAATTTAGTGGTGAGCATTGTTAATTCTTCCGATAGCTTGCTTATCATTTGTCAAATCTCCTTTCGTTTTATTTGTACATAATATTTACAGGAAAAAATTGACAAAAATCTACAAAAATCGTCTGGTAAATTTTACCAATTTTAAAATAGAGTTTCTTTTTAAGACGGTTATTATGTAGTTTTTCCCTTTTCACGCACAAAAACACAAACAAATGTTCGGATTTTATACATATATTATAACAAAAAATATGACAGACGTATGCCAGTATATCGGAAAAAATGGAAAATTTTTCAAAAATTTTTAGTTTTCGTTATTTTTCGTCCAAAAATGCTTTCATCATTGATTTAATCGCGTGTGCAGTCTTTTCGCCCTTTTCGGATTTGATTGCCCGATAGGTATCGACAACTTCCATTTCGTCAGGGGAAAGGATTTCGCGGTGTTTAAGCTCCACGCCAGCGTCTTTGTCTGCTTCCGTAATCTCTAATTTTTCATGGCTTAATCCTAAAACAGATTCAATTGCTTGAACGGTTTCGTGGCGCGGTAAATCGATATATCCACAAAAAATATTTGTAATAGTGGAGCGACTGTATCCAGTAAGCTTTGCCAAATCGTCATACGATAAGTTTTTCTCTTTTTTGGCTTGTTTCCATTTCTCTAATTGTATCGCCATAGAAAACACCTCCTTCTTTTTTCTCTTATTATAAAAAAATATTCCAAGAAAGTAAACTTTTTTTTGGAAATTTTAGAAAAAACGCTTGACAATTCCAACAAGTTGGATTATAATACTATTGAAAAATCCAAGAAAGTGGACTTTTATGAGGTGAGGAAATGAAAAAAGAAAAGCCCCTCAAATAAGAGGAGCTGTAAGAGTAGTTGGTTTAGATGCTTTGGTTTCTATAACTCGTTAATATTTTTTAATAAGTAGTTTTGCCAAAGTTCATCTGGGAAGCCCATTAGTTTTATATCAACACAGGGGAAATCTAAAAGCAATAAGTCGATTTTTGCTACGAAACGTTGCCAATGGTCATCGAAAGGGAGTAAATGTTTTAAGCAGATTAAAGTCGCATATATGCGTAAGGAGCTAACTTCTTGTGAAGTGTATTGTTTGTATAAAATAGGGGAGATAGAAAGATTTTCGTTGTAAAGTCTACCATAATGAGCGCAAATATTTCTTACAAAGGCTAAATGTTCAATCCAACTTTCTAAATATGTGTAGCCGATGTTATACATAGAAGCTATTGCTTTTTTATCAGTGTTCTTCATATTTTTGAAAAACTTTGAAAGCATACCAAAACTGAAAAGCTCGATTAAAGCATAAAAAGGCAAACCAACTTCGTAATTGTCTTGGAAATTTCTCACGAATGCGGATTTGGAGTTTCTCTTTAATTCTACATCAATATCTTCTAAAAATTTTTGATGATAATCTGCTCTTTGAAAATTGTTGACGTCTTTATATCCCAGGACACCATATTTTTGGGAAAAGTAATTTGCGATTCGGCAGCGTAGATTGATTTCGACTTTTTCAATTTCAGGAAAAAGCAGATGTCTAAACTTTGCGTTAAAGAGATATAAGCCTTTGATTTGTTCAAAGCTAATGTTCTCTTTATAAGTGGAATTTTTTTCTTTTAATCCAAGACTGTATGCTTTGATTAAACGAAAATATGAGACATTATTTAAGAAGTCTCTTGCTTTTGTTTCATCATTAATAATGCAACCGAGTTCTTTTAAGTTGGAAATTTGTTCGTCAACACTCATAGGGCGTTGATGTTTTTTCAAAACATTGTCTTCAAGCATTTTATCTTTTGTCCTAATAATTAAATGACCTCGCGTGGTACGCATTGTGAAGAGGCGTGCGAGGTTCTGTTAATATTAGTATATGCAATTTTTAAGCTGTTGTCAAGTGTTTTCTTAAAAAAAACTCAACAAATTGCAACAAATTTTGTTGAAAAAAGTTTACATTTGCATTACGACAGGGGGAGTCAATGAAAGTTAAAGACTTTATTAAAGAAGCTGACGCAAGCAAAGAAATTCACTTTACCTGTGGTGATTGGTTTGCTTTTACAACAACCCAAGTAGGAGCGGTTAATAAAATGGGAGAAGCGGAGATTTTAGAGATTTCTATTTACGACGAAAAAACATTTCATCTCAAAATAGATGAATCGGTTAATATGTGCGTTGTGCCTGTTAATGAAAATAAGTGGGTTAATCAATAGAACGCTTTAATGCAGGCGTTGTTTGCCAATTCTTGATATTGCGTTCTATACCTAAAATGAAATCAGCGGAATATCCTGTAAGTTTGCAAAGGTCAATCAGTTGGTGTACGGTAAAAATGCTTTTACCATTACGCCAAGAACGGACTTCCGTTTCGGTAACTTTAAGGGCATAAGCAACATCGTGGTCGTCGAGTTTTGCGTTTTTAATTGCAACGTCTAAATTTTTCGAAATCATAATAAAACTCCCTTGTGGATTTTATTTATTATATCAAACAATCGTTCAAAAATCAATAATACAAAGGAGATTTATGATGACAAAGCTTGAAGAGAAGAGAAAGGAAAAGGGATTATCGCGCCAACAGTTGGCGAAAAAGGTAGGCGTTACGTATGAGTCTATCGGGCATTATGAAAACAAACAGCGAGAGCCGAAAGCAAGTATCTTAAAAAAACTCGCCGAAGCTCTCGATTGTAAAATGGAAGATTTAATATAAGGAGAAGAGAGATGATTAAAGAATTAAAAGAAATGGGCTTGTCGCAATCGATGATAGCGAGAGAAATGGGGAGCAATCGTCAAACGGTAAACGAGTGGTTTCTTGGAAAAGCAAATCCGTCTGCACGGTCTATTAGCCGTATGGCGGAAGCAATGACGAAACTCACGGGTAAAACGATTACGCCTGCGGACGTTTACTTGCTCATTGATAAAGTCGTCAAAAGAGTTAAAGAAGAAAAGGGAAATAATTAACAAAAGGAAGGTAATTAAAAATGGGAAAGAAAACGGTAAAGAAGAATGTGAAGCTTGCAACGTTGTTAAGCGCACGTAAAATTACGGCGTACAAGCTGTCGGGTATGTTGGGGTTTAAGGACAAGACAACGGCGTATAAGTGGGTTTATGGGAAAGCCGAACCTAACGCAAAGACAATGTTGAAACTGATGGAAATTCTCGACGTGTCGGCATTGGAGATTTTGACGATTTTTGCAGGAGTATAATATGAAAAAGCAAGCGATTTCAATTCCTAATTTTATGTATGACGAAGCGCCTATACTCGCAGGCGTATGCGAAATTATCAACGTGGCGCTTGAACAAAATCCCGATATGAGCCTTGCGGAGTTCGCAAGAGTGATTAGCGAAGCAAACCAAGAGAAAGCGTGTGAACGGCTTGAAAAGGCGATAGAAAGACAATTTAAGGGGGAAAGCGAAAGTGTTTGAGCTTAAAAAAGAGATTTTGGAAACGTTTTGCGAAAAAGACGAACGGCGCAGAAAGTATCTTCAAGAAATGCTCATGACGGATGATGAAGGGGAAAGTAATCATTTCTTTGCGCTTGCTCAAAAAGAAGAAGCGGAAATGAAAGCTATTGAATATAGTCACGTAGACGCAGAAGATTTATATGCGGTAGTTATCGCTCACGATTTTGTCAAAACGCTGGGCGTTGAAAGATTGGACAAAATCATAGCTTGCTTGAACGTATGCGAGGTAGAAGTCGTATGAGAGTAGATTACATAAACGGAAAAATCGTATGTGTGGCGGACGATTGGAACGCGCTTACGAACAGAGAAAGAGATTTTCTTCGAGATTGTTATTGGAGCGCTATTTGGACGAACTTCAATGCGGACGGGCATTTGGAAATGGGCGACAGGAGTAGCGCGAGAAGTTACGTGCGAGCATTTTCCACAATGATATTATCGGCTGAAAAAAACGGGATTCTATTGCCCGAAAAGGTAAGAGAATTAAAGGATTTTTACAGCGAGTTGTCCAAGGAAGAATACGAGAAGGCGGAAAGACAACGTGAAGCCGAACGGCGAAAACAGATGTGGAAAATACGAAAGGAAAACGGTTGCGGGACTTGTAATCATTTGTGCAAAACGGGCGACAGCGATTTCAAATGCAAGTATTCGGGCGATATGTTAAACGCAATGTTTTACGATGAATACAACCCGATAACGAGAGTATACGAAATGTTCCACGAAACGGGCGTTCCGAACGAGCATTGTAAGGATTACGTAAGCGAAAGACAAACGAAGGTATATTAAAAGCAACCGTGAAAACGGTAAAAATATTTTATAAGGTAGGTAATTAAAATGGCAGGGTTTAGAAAAGCGGAACGTAAGCAGGTAAAATTGAAAATTGGTATATCTGCGCCGAGTGGTGCAGGGAAGACGTATTCAGCGTTGCTTATAGCAAAGGGGATGTGCGGAGATTGGTCGAAAGTAGCCGTGATTGATACAGAGAACGGCTCGGCGGAACTTTACTGTAATTTGGGCGATTATTCGGTTTGTACGATAACCCCACCGTTTACCCCGAAAAAGTATATCGACGCTATTAAGGAAGCGGAAATGGAAGGATTCCAAGTGCTTATTATTGATAGCTTGTCTAATGCGTGGAGTGGCGAAGGTGGTTTGCTTGATATGCAAGATAAAGCGGTAAAGGCAAGTAAAAGCGGTAATTCTTATACGGCTTGGAGAGAGATTACGCCAGAGCATAATAAGCTTGTAGATGCGATTTTACAATGTAATATGGACGTAATCGTAACGACAAGAGCAAAGGCGGAGTATGTTATTACGGAAGACAACGGCAAGAAAACGATTAAAAAAGTAGGACTTGCGCCTGTGTTTAGAGACGGCTTGGAATACGAATTGACGACGTTCTTTGATATGACACAGGACCATATAGTAACGGCGAGTAAAGATAGAACGGGGCTGTTTGATAGGCTAAATTTCACTCCTACGGAAGAAACGGGGAAATCTCTTAACGAGTGGCGAAATGGTGGAATTAAATGCAAGTGTTCCGTATGTGGCAACGAAATGGCTTTTGATTTGTACCAAAAAACGCTTAAAAAGTACGGACAGGCAATTTGTTCCGCCGAGTGTAAGGCGGAAGTGATGAACGTAGAATAATAGCAAAAATGCGGAGGGCGCAATTACCCTCCGCGAAAAAAGGAAGTGGATGATGAACGGATTTACGTTTCAAAACGAATATTACATAGTAATAAAAAAGCTAAAAAAACAGCAAGATAGGGCGGCTTTAATGCTTGCGATAGCGGAGTTTATGTTTGAGAATAAAGAGCCTAAAAACTTGTCTGATACGGCGGAAATGGCTTTTGAAATATTACTTCCGGGCTTGCAAAAGAGCAAGCATAATTCGGGGCGCGGTGGTCGTCCAAAAAATAAAATCGGTTATGAAACGGTTTTGAAAAATGAAAACCGATTTGAAACCGATTTGAAACCGATTGAAAACCGATTTGAAACCGATTTGAAACCGATTGAAAACCGATTTGAAACCGAAAGAGAAACCGTCCCTAACGAAAAAGAAAGTACCAAAGAAAAAGATAACACCCTTAAAAGAGAAAACTTAGAAAGTAAGAAAGAAAGAAAAGATATATATAATTTAACTAACAATGCGGGCGCGTGCGTGTGTGAGGAAGAGCAACAATCGCACGAAGATATTATGCGAGAATACGGCTTGGACGAAACGGTGTGTGAGAGTTTGAAAGACTTTCTCCGTCATTGCTATCTTAACAAGCATATCGTAAGCAACTCAAAGTTAAATGATATAATCTTTCGTTTGATTGAACGGTACGGCAACGATAACATGGGTATGATTGATTGTATTGAACTTGCTATCCGTGGCGGATATTTCGATGTAAAGGCATAAACGATTACAAAAGAAGGTGGTAAAAATGGGAAAGTATAAAACGTGTGGTGGTTGCTCCAACGGTGTGTATGTCAGCGAAGGATGTACAATGTGCTTGGTGGGCGACGAGCCGAAAGTGGTTATGGACGATTGGGAGCCGACGGAAGATTATATGTGGTGCGACGGCGAACATTACGACGAGGATTAAAGCTATGAAGTGGAAAAGACAAACGAACGGCGATTGGTTGGCGCAGGGGCAAAAAGGACATTTCTTGCTTTGGAGATACGGGCGAATTTGGAAAGGACTTTATATGCACGAATTTGGGAGAGTGGTGCGGTTTCGGTTCTTTGCCAAAACGTTGCAAGAAGCAAAGACGAAGTGTGAAGAAAATTATTATTGGGAGGCGTAAGAAGTGGGAGCGAAATACTGTAAGAAAAAGGCTTGTTCGGAGGCAAGCAAAGGACCGTGTAGCGTGGCGGATAGTTGTCCGCTTTGGGAATGGGATATAGAGCGCGAGAAAGGGAATAAGCCTACGACAGGCAATCCGTTAGAAGAAGAGGAGCAAAGAGAGTTCGCGTCGTGGTGCGATGCCAAAGGCTTGTTATGGGCGCATATCCCGAACGAGAGAAAAGCGACGGCGTTTTCGTTGTTTGGGTTGATAAGGCAAGGCTTAAAAAAGGGATTCCCGGACAACTTTATAGCTGAGCCGAGGGGCGAGTATCACGGGCTATTTATCGAGCTGAAAAGGAATAAAAAAAGTTCGTCGAAGAAATCGCACGAACAAAGAGCTTGGATAAAGGCATTGAACGAAAAGGGATACAAAGCGGCGTTTGCTTACGGGGCAGAAGAGGCGAAGCGCTTGGTTTTGGAATATTTGGAGGGCGAAGAAAAATGATTCAATTAGAAATTTCAAAAGAGGACGATAAAGCGACGGTAGCTGCGATACTCGTAATGAACGGGTACACGGTAAAAAAAGAGAAGATAATCGTCAACGGACGAGGGAAATTCGTTTTGATGGCGTGGAAGGACGAGAAGGTGGAGAGATGATATATCCTAAAATACCCGATGAAATATACGAAAATCGTTGTAGATACTGTTTTCATTTTTGTAAAGACGGCGAGAATAGAGATTTTGACGCTAAGGAAGAGTATTCTTATTCTACAAAACTTCCGTGCAAGATACATAGCATAGCAGGATATTTTCACCAAGAACGTGTAGAAGACGGAACACCGCGCGGAGATTATGTAAATATCGCTTATACGGATGGTGAGTGTAGAGGATTTACTCCGCATTTATCTTATCCCGGGATATGTCAATCTTGTGAATATCATAACGAATTTATGGACGGATATTGTACTGGTGAAAAAAGCGATGATTATAGATTGGCATTTATAGCAAACACACACGGTTCCGAACAATATGGCAGTAAATTTTTTACTTGTAGCAAATGGAAAATGTCTTCGAGGCTGAAAGATTATTTCTTGGAAGATATGGTCTATGGACGGGTTCCTCCGATAGTGGATATAAAAACCTTTAAGTTGGTTTCACCGTTGAAATTATGCGAAACAGTGAAATCTTGGGCGGAAATAAAAGAAAAAAGACTTGTGGAAATAGAGGCGGAAAAAAAACAAAAAGAAGAAAAAAATCAAAAGACGGAACAGTTGTTTTTAGACTTGGGATTTTAAGTAGGAGAAGAACAATGAAAGAAAATGCTACGATATTAGACGTTGCCTGCGGTGGTAAAATGTTTTATTTCGACAAGCAAGACGAGCGAGTATTATTTTGTGATATACGAAATGTTGAAACAACGCTTTGCGACGGACGACACTTTGAAGTAAAGCCCGACGTTGTGGCTGATTTTACAAATCTACCTTTTGAAGATAACCGTTTTTCAATGGTAGTTTACGACCCTCCACACCTTCTTCGGAATACCGGCAAGAGCAAAATGGCGGATATGTACGGCAGCCTAAACGAAAAGGCTATGCCGACGGGCTATCAGCAAATTAAGTACGGGGCGTTATATTCCGATTGGCGAGATATGCTTTCCAAAGGGTTCAAAGAGTGTTTTCGGGTTCTTTCGCCGGGGGGATTTTTAATCTTCAAATGGAACGAAACGGATATTAAGGTAAGCGAGGTTTTATCGCTTACAAGTGAACGGCCCGTGTTTGGGCATAAATCGGGCAAACAAAGTAAAACGCATTGGTTGTGTTTTATGAAAAAGGAGAAATTATGATTACGATAAAAAGAAAAATGCAAACGGAAGAAATAAATAAAAGTGAAAGATATTCTTTTTGCCAAGCGAGTTTGAATAGCGACGGGGTAATCACCTTACGAAGTTATAACACTTGCAATAAAAATCAAGACGAGATTACGATATTATCGAGAGATGAAACGCAAGCAATTTTTTCACTTATGCGTTCACTTAAATCGAGTGGCGTTCAAAACGCCGATATCCCTTTTTAAGAATCCAACGGGCGTTGCGACGTGGAAAATAAATCAAAAAGGAAAAGTTTATTGGTCGAGTTTTAAGCGATAGAGCGAAAGACTACGGTAAGAAAAAGATATGCAAGGTTTCCCGAAAGCCGTTGCGCACGGACGGCGAGTAAGGGAGAAAGGAGTAATTATGGGAAAATACATAGATTGCAAAGATTGTCAAAATCAATACGATTGCGAGAGAACGTATCTCGGCGGTTGTACGGACGGCAAGGAGTGGGAAAACAAAACGGCAAAGGCTTTCGTGGAAGGCTGGGAACAACGGAAAGCGGAATTGAAAGAGAAGAAAGAAAAGGTAATTAAAATTATAAAAAATTGGATTGGTGGGTTAGACGAGCGTATAGTAAGCGGTATTGCCGACGAGATTATAAAAAGCGGATTGATTGAGAACAAGATTGATACCAAGCAAAAGGCTGAAATCGAACGGCTGAAAGAAAATGAAACCGAATTACAAGAATTGAACGCAAAATACTACAACGAAGCAAAGGATTTAAGACGTAAAAACGCAGAACGCCAAAAGCAAGTAGACGAGTTGACGGCTAAAAATATGGATTTGCATTTGGATAAGCAAGAGCTTATGAACGAGATAAGCGAGCGTAAAAACGATTATGCTCGATTAAACGAAGCGTATGTCAATTTGAATAATTTGTATCAGCAAGCCGTCAAAGACACGGCGAAAAAGATTTACGGCGAAATAGATGATAATGATATTCTCATTGTAAACACGCAAGAATACGGCGAAATAGAAGTTGTTTCTATCGAAAGACTGAAAGAGATTGTGAAAAGTAAAGGCGTGGAGGTGGAATGATGAGAGATTATTGCGAAACGTGCGACTTTGCCAATAAGTGCAGTTATGCTTATGCGGTTCGGTTTTGCCGAGAGTGTAAGGATTATTGGGATTGCGACATAAGAAACGTATCTTGTATGGCAGGACACGATATTGAGTGCGATAACGGATTTGAAGAAGAAAACGAATACGACGACGAGGTGGACGATGAGTAAAGCAGTTTTAATAAGCATACAGCCGAAATGGTGTGAGAAGATAGCTAACGCCGAACGACGAGGCTGCAATATGCTGTCATTGTCCGTTCCCGTCTTGCAAAAAAGGTGACTGCGATTATTTTCAAGAAGAGAAAAGGAGATTGAAAGCAAAATGACGGGATACATAATCGGTTTTATTATCGGTATTTTGTTTACGTTCTTTATAAGTCAAAACGTTATTGAAGAAGACGAAACGCAGTGCCAAGGTAAACGTATAGACGAGTTGACGGATAAAGAATTAAGCTCGATTTATAAAGAGGTAAATGGCGAGAGATTAAGACGTTTGCAGGCAAAAGAGAACGCGCCTTTTAGGGAATTTGAGGAGGAAGATAAACATGAGTGATTACAAAGAAATAGCAGGTGAAACGATTAGCCGAGGCGAGATTTATTGGCTACGTAACGGTGCGGAAGGTGTTGGCTCGGAGCAAGTCGGGTTGCGTCCTTGTGTGGTGGTGTCTAACGAAAAAGCGAATACATACAGCACGATGGTAACGATTGTACCATTGACAACCGCCGAAAAGAAACCTTTACCAACACACGCGGAGATAAACAGTGCAATAGAATCGTCCATCGCCCTTTGTGAGCAGGTTAAAACAATTTCCAAGAATAGACTTGCGCAATATATTGGGGAGTGTACCGAAGACGAAATGCGCGACATTGAACGTGGGTTGCGAATACAGCTTGATTTGGTCGAAACGTCAAGTGTAACGTCTGTAACTGCGGTAAAACAGACAATTCCGCCTGTGATGGAAGAAACGGTTAAACCGCAAGAAAAATGCGAAGAACTTGAAATAAAGCTTATTCAAGAACGCACAAGAGCAGATATATACGAAAAGCTTTATAAAGAGCTTATGGAGAAAAAGGCTATATGAAATATACGCATAATCAAAAGAATATTCCCAAAGACGTGAAGTTAGAACTGCAAACGATTTGTGCCGGGTATTATCGGCGAAAGAGAGTCGCGACGTTGCGTTTATCCGTTTTGACGGAAGCGCCCTCGGAAGAATTAAAAGCGTTTATGGCGTGGAATGAGCGTATTGACAAAGCGTTGGAATTCATTGAAGAGGGGCTACGCGCCTATATTCGCAACGATATAGCTAGCGGGAAAGGGTATTGGAGCAGTATGGCAAGTCCTTTCTTGACGTGCAATGCGTATTACAGGCGAAAAAATAAAGCGTTTGAGAATTTGGCAAGGGAATTTAATTTGATGGTTTGAAAAAAGGCAACCGTTATAGGTTGCCTTTTTTAAGTTCCTCGATTGCCTTTCTAAACAATTCAAGCGCTGAAATATTATGTTCTTGTAGGGTTTTATCAATGTCTTCGCGTTCTTCCTTCATGGTGTGTAGCGTGATGTATTTTTGACGGCTTTTTGCCGTGGTCTCGTAATACCGTTTATCCGCTGCTTTTTGTGCCTCGCTACGCGGCTTTTTTGTTTTCTCCATAACTTCATCTCCTACCTAATGATTTCTTGTATTATAACACCTTTTTTGATGAAAGTCAACGGCTTAGTCATCGTAGTTGGAACATAGAGTTTCAAGATAATTGCCGCGTTTTATCTCCTAACCGTGCCGCCCACCGTTCCCGGCGGTGCGGTCTTATCGGTTTACTTTTTTATGCGTTTTCTTTGCATACGTAGCCGTCGTATGCGTCCGTGAGGGTAAGGTTCCAGCCGTTACGGAATTTTGATTTCGTGGGCCGTCTCAAAAAAGCTTTCGTGCCGTCAGAGGGTTGAATTTTCACGCTTGTTTCCGTGGTGGAAATAATCGTAAAATCAACATTTTCCCAGCGTTGGCCGTTCCATTTACGGGCGGTATAGGTTTCGCCGACTTTGTAAGGGTGTGCTTCCTTCGGTGCTTCTTCGGCGGAAACAATTTCCGCGATTTCCGCATACGCCGCTTGCTTTGCCCATCCTTGCGTGTCTTTGTACGTGAAATTTACTTTTCCTGTGCCGACAACTTCGACGATTTCACCGCGCCAACGGTTGAGCTTTACGCGGTAGCCGATTTTCACGTTTGCTTGTGAGAATTTACCGCCGCCGCACTCGTCGAACGCGTTTTGCAGGTATGCGAGCTTATCTTCCGCAACTTCGATGAGTTCCAGCTCGCGTTCAAGCCAGCTTTCAATGGTTTCCGCAGTGATTACCTCGCCTGAATAGCTTTTGAGAGTTTCGCCTTTTTCAATGCGTTCAAGGCGTTTTTCGTATTCTTCAACGTTGCGGAATCTTGCGCGGATTTCGCTTTTTGTTTCTTTGATTCTTCTATCCAAGAAGGCAACATCGCGATATTTTGCACCGTTCGCGGACTCGTGGAGGCGTTCCGCTTGCTTTGTGAAGTATTCGCTTTTGCGGTATTCGTCCATCCCCGAATCATAACGGGCGTATAATTTCTCGCGGCGACGTTGGAAGGCTCGCCCTGCGGCGGTGGGTTGTATAGGTTGCGTAAAGAAGGCAATATCTCCGTGCATAGAGTCAAGTCCGGCGCAAAGTTGCTCGCCTTTCTTTTCTGCATTTGCGGCCCGTTGTTCGTAACGTTCCGCGCGGTATTCGGCGCGTTCCTGTTGGCGTTCGACTTGTTCCGCAAAGCTTAAACGCTCGCCCGTTCTGACTTCTTCCGTAAAGCCAAGCGCGGCGGCAACCTGCTTTGCCTTCCAAAGGTTCGGCTCTTTTGCACGGGATACCCAACCGCCTGCACGATTCGACCACAAGAAATTGCTTTTCAATTGTGCTTTTTGACTGTCGGTAAGGGCTTGATATTCGCTTTTTTCAAAGCGAAGCTCGATTTTTTTCGTTTCAAGGTTAAAGGTGTAGTTTTTCATAGTGATTTCTCCTAAAAAGTTATTTTTTCGCCCGTTTTAACCGACGGGCGGCGGCTTTGTTCTTAATTGCTCAAAATATCGCAAACCTCTTGCGTTTCGTAACGGATAACGGCGCGCCCGTTCTCGTGTCCGTCGAACATAGGACCGCAAAGCCCTTTCAAAATCGGCGAGCCCTGCAATTCAAAGCGGCGCACATTATCGCGCAAAACGCCCGATTTTTCGTACAGACTCAAAAGCTCCGCTTCGTTTTCGTATTCCTCAACATTTCCAACGCCGAAGCCCTTAATCACGCGGTAAACCTTGCCCATCGATTCAAGAGCTGGCATATATACGCGCTCGCTATTCTCCGCGAGTTTCTCGCCGTTCACGCCGTCCACAACCTTATAGAAAAGCTCCTTGTCAAAACAGGTCCAGCAATTCGGGCGAGCTGCGCTCGTTTCGCACCAATCCGCAAAGATGGCAAAATCTTTATTTTCGTGAAAAATGAAAGTTTCTTTTTTGCGTTTGCGCTCTCTCGTAACCGTCAACCAAACGCCGTTTTTATACTGCGCATAGCCGCGCATTTGTACGCAATGCAAACGCGCTCGAAACACGCAAACACCGCCAAAATCGGACATACAAACAACCGTTATTTTTTTACCGTCCACGCCGTCCATAAAACCCGCGAGCTTATCGCTCATAATCTCAAAATTTTGTTTTTTCATTGTCTTTTCTCCTTGTTCGGCGGGGTTAGTTTCGTTGTGTCCGCCGTTCGATTGTAGCCCGATTATATCACGGTTCGCCGATATTGTCAAAAGGAAAGAAAAACCCATCCAAAGGAAAAAGAAAAGATAAAAAGAAAAAGAAATTTTTTGAGATTTTTTCTGGGGCGGTTTAGGGCAAGGATAACGGCAGGGAAGAACGACAGGACGAGGGAACGACGGCGCCCGGCACCCGTCCAGCCGAGCAAAGAAAGAACCCTGCAAGCATACGCGTATATGCAAGGGATTGTGGAGAAATAGAAATCCCAAAGGGGAAGAGTAGGAAAAAAGGGGGGATTATAGGGGGATAAAAGGTGTGAAGAGGAAGAAGAGAGTAGGAGATACGTAAAAGAGAGTTATAAACATAAAACCCACAGTTACGGTAAAAGAAAAAGAGAGAGAAAAAGTATGTTATAAACAGTTACAAGGCAAAAAAGCTTAAAAAAGGGAGAACTTTTGGCGATTATTTTGATTTATAATCAAAGGCAAGAACGAGAAAAGGAGGGCGTTATATGCCTAAAAAAGGGGAAAAACCGACGGAAAAACAGCTTGCCGCCCTTCGTGCTGGGAAGAAAGACTTTTGCCGCGGTGAACAGCGGACACGAGAAATCGCTAAGAAGGGAACCCAAGCAAGTATACAAGCAAGGCAGGAGAACGTCGAGCGAAGAACATTTGCGCAGTTGTTAGCGGAGGAACTTTCCATCACAACGAAAGAGGGAAAGACGAGAAAAAACAGCATAGCAAAAGGACTTGTGGAAATGCTTGACAAAGAACTTGCAAAGAGTAAGCCCAACGGGAAAACGGTAAATTCTATCTTCGTAGCTATTCGTGATACTATCGGGGAAATGCCAACGCAAAAGATAAAGCTTGACGCAGAAGTTAAAACAATCGGGAATTGGCGAGACCTCCCGAAGAGTACAACGGAGAACGAGAACACCTTTTCCCGTGAAGAAAGGGAAAGCACCACGGAAGAAGAACCGCAGCAGGACACCGTCACCAACGACGAAAGCGACAAGACCGAAGACGGCGGCGGCAAAGAGTAACCGCACCAGCAGCAACGACACCAACAACGGAACAGGACGATAACAACGGCGAACTGTTTCGCTCCATTTCTCACCTACCTTTAGAGCTTCGCCCAAGCAAGGGGCGGTGGAGTGGGCTTTACGGAAATTCTTTTGCGTTTCCAAGCCCCCTATACCTTCCCTTGTGGGGTGGGGTTCGAGCGGACGGGGTAGAGAGTATTATTTACTCTCGCTTGCAATAGACAAAATATCAATAGGAGATAGATTTATGGATTATCAAGAAATGAAGAAAAAAGATACTGACGAGGCAAAGGTAAGAGTTGAACAAGAGCTTATTGATTTGAACGAAAAGATTGTAAAACTCACGAATTTTATCTTTGGTCCAAAATTAGCACAGGCAAAACTTTCTCGTCAAATGGTTTGCGAACTTGAAAATCAGTTGACGGTAATGCAACAGTATGCCAAATGCTTGCAGCGACGTCTTGAAATCTGGGGTAAGACGGACGAAGAATTGAGAGAGACGGTCAATAAAATCGGCTGTTGTTATTAAAGGGGGTACACCTTTTCTTGGGGTAGGGCTATTTTATAGGGTGGTACGATGGAAAATATCGAAATAAAATTTGATGAACTTGAAATCGGGTTTACCACTCTAAAAGAGATGGCTACGGCGCGAAAAGCGTGGTGGGAGAGTACAGAGGGACAACCTCACGTAAAGCGTTTAGAACAGGATAAAGCAGTTGTGAGAGCGTTTGGGGACGAAATTCTCCGTGGCGAGAATAACAATTTGCTTTTAAGGTCCTTAGAAAAGCGCCCTTGGCTGTTAATAGAAATCTTTTTCACGATTGTAGATAAATACGCGCGAACCGTTCCGTTTTTCTTGAACGAGGTTCAACGCGAATTTATCGAAATCATAGAGAAGCACGGATTTAATAAAAATCATCCGTACGTCATACTGAAAGGACGTCAGCAAGGTTTTACGAGCTTGATAACGGCGATACAGTTGTCGTTTATGATTTGCCGAGAGAATTTCAACGGCTGTACGCTTGCCGACGATTCGAGCAAAACGATAAAGCTTTTCGAAGAAAAGGGCAAGCAGGTTTACGAGCGCATAAGTGATGAAAGGTTTAAGCCCGAAAAGGCGCGTGATAATTTGAATATGCTGTCGTTCACAAGCCCGAACTGCTCTTGGCATGTGGGCGTTGCGAGTGCGGACGCGGCGCGTGGTGAAACGCTTGGCTTTTTGCATTGTTCGGAGGTGGCGACGTTCCCGTGCTTGGTTGCGGATATGCAGGCGGGCGCGATACAGTCGGTTATTCCTGACGGAGCAATCGTGTATGAAAGCACCGCGCACGGTTTTAATCAATTCAAAGAATTGTGGGATAAGCCGTCGAATATCCGTTGTTTCTTCGCTTGGTGGAAAACGGCGGAATACCGTTCGAAGTATTTGGATACGCTTAATGACTTGCCCGACGAGTGGATACGCGAGCGTGTAAATTGGTTGCGAACGGTTATCAAGTTGGACGAAGAACAAATCGCTTGGTACGTAGATACGTATAAATCGCTTGTAAATCCCGAACTTATCCGTCAAGAATATCCGTGTACGCCCGAAGAAGCGTTTTTGGCAAGTGGCGCGTGTATATTCGACCTTGATAAAATCACGAGCCGTATGGCGGAGTTGAGAGAAAAGAAAACGGACCGCATAGGCTATTTTTCGTACAAAAAAAAGCCTGCCGTAATCAACGGCGAGGCGCAAGTGGATATGTACGATATAACGAATATACAATGGGTGGATGATATAAACGGATATATTCGTTTACATAAACCGCCGAAATGCAAGGCGAGAAGAAAAGACGCGCTCGATAAAAAGAAAGTAGAGATTGCGGAAATGTCCGTAAACGAAGCGGAGGGCGAGGGCTTGGAAATCGTTGGTTACTGTCCTTATTCGCTCGGCGGAGATACCGCCGGGGAAGGGAGCGACTTTTTCACGGCTAAGGTAATTGATAATATAACTTGTGAAGAAGTGGCGACGCTCGAAATTTGCAAAATAGACGAGGATTTGTACAGCGACCAAACATATTGCCTTGGAAAAATGTACAATGACGCTTTGGTGGCGTTAGAAGTGAATTTTTCGTATGCGCCGACAAAGAATTTAATCCGTTGTCAATACCCGAATTTATACGTACGTAAAGCGATTGAAGAAACGGCGCAAAAATCTACGACGGCGAAATTCGGGTTTAATACTAATCCACAGACGCGCCCACTCATAATCGCAGAGTTTCAACGTAAATTCCGTGATAATCCAAGTATTATTAACGACGAAGCGACACTTACGCAAATGATGGTTTTCGTAAAGAACGAAAATGGGCGCCCGGAGGCGGCAAAGGGGCAACACGACGACCTTGTAATGGGTGAAATGATAGCTCAATTCGTCGCAGGGAGCGACCAAGCGCAACACGCTTACGCACTCAAAAAGGTGGAAGAAGTAGACGAATTTGCTGCTTTTTTTGGCTTTGCCAAAGAGAGCGTGGACGAAACGGGGTTTAACGGGATAAAAGGGTATTGCGATTATGATTAAAGAAACAGATTTTTTGAAATATAAGATGGAAGTTGACGCAAGATTTTCGAGATTGCAACAAGAAATCGAGCGCGTAAAGGCGGAACTGTCCACACAAGAATTAAGACATAAGCTCGAATTGCAAGAAGTTCTCCACAAAAAAGAAGTGGAAGAATTGAAAGAGAAAAAGGTTGCTGAAATGACGGATGAAGAAAAGACCGAGGCGGAAAAGGCAAACGCACAAGCAAGCGTTTTACTTTCCTATACGGAAGACCGTGAGACGCTTGAAAAACTCGGATTCAAATTTGGGGAAGAGAAATAATGGATAAAATCACTCCTATTGAAGAAAATTCCGCGCAGTCGGTTTGGGCGGCGTACGAGAACTCTTGCGCGTATATGGATAGTATCGGTATGACGGCGCAGGTGCAGAAAAATATCGATTTTTACGAAGGGCGACAATGGCCCGCGCCAACGAAAGATACGCTTGGTATGCCCCGTCCGATTATTGATATTACGGCGTTTACCACCGATAATAAATGCGCAAATATTTCTGGTACGCCTGTAAAGCTTGTATTTACGTCTACCGATAACGAAAAAGCAAAGACGCTTAATCAATATACGGAGTATTGGTCTCGACAGCAAAAATTCAAGAGCAAGCTGAAAAAGCTTACGAAACGCGCGGCGGTAGATTGCGGTTCATGTTTCCACCTGTATTTACAAGGGGATAAGTTAAAACTTGAAATTATTGACGTTAGAAATTTACACGTTTCCGACCCGACGGCTGATGATTTACAGGAGATGGATTGGGTAATCATCTCGTCGAGAAAGCCGCTTTCGGCTATCAAGAAAATGGCGGATAAAGACGCGGATTTAAGTTCGCTTACGGAAGATACCGATAATCTTACCAATAATGAGACGATTGAACAGGAAGAGACGAAACTTTGTACCGTTTTAACGAGATACTTCCGTAAAGACGGCGAAGTTTATTTCGAAAAGGTTACGAAATCGGCTGTAATCAATAAGGCAAAACCGATTGCGCCCGATATTGAAGCGGCAAAAGAAACGGATATTTACAAAGATATTTCCGATGAAATCGATAAGGCGCTTCCGACAGGCGACGAAGGTAAAGAAAAGTCAAAGAAAAGTCAAAGAAAAGTCAAAGCGGAGTTGTATCCCGTTTTCTATTGGAAATTCAAAGAAAAGCGTAATTGTTTCTACGGTCAATCTCTTATCGAGCCGATTATCCCCGACCAAAAAGCAATCAATACGTCGTACGGCTTGCTTATGCTTGGCGCTCAAATTGAAGCAACGGGCAAGACGTTCGTAAAAAACGGGGCATTACGCGGACAAGTTCTTACCAACAATCCTTTGCAGGTGGTAACCGATTATTATCCTTCGGGGAACGGTGTGTACAAGCTCCCTGCTGCGCAGTTGAATATGGCTGGTATGACGCTTGTGGATACGCTTGTGAAATACGTTCGTTTTACCAATAACGTCACGGAAATCAATACAGGCGAAGCCTATGGAGCAAACGCTTCGGGGAGCGCGATTGCGCAATTACAATCGCAAGCGTCGGGAACGACGGATTCTATTCGAGAGGACCTTTGGGAAGAGCTGGAAACGTTTGGGCAAATATTAAAGCAAGAGTTTGGCTTATATTTCAAAGGCGCCACGAAGAAACATTATAAATTCCGTGAAAAAGTAGCGGTGGACGGTACGTTACAAGAGCAGGACCTCGACGGCACGTTCGACGGAAACGATTTTGAAGGGGAAGAAAACGCATTGTTCGACGTGCAAGTAAAAGCCGTCAAAGGTACGCGTTCTTCCGTGAGCGGCGATATTCAAATGCTTGAAGCAATGCTACAAGGACAACTTTTGACGGCGATTGAGTTTGTGGAAATGTATCCCGAAGACGCTTTGACGGAAAAAGACAGACTTTTATCGGTGCTTAAAGCGCACTCCACGGAACAGCTTACGATTATGCAACAGCAACTTGCGAAATCGCAATCGGATAATAAACAGCTTGTGTCCGTCGTAGGACAGCTTTCCAACACCATTAAGCAAAACAAGGATATTATGGAAGCCGCTTACCGAGTTCTTGGCGTACAAGAGAAAGTCAAGGAACAGGCGATAAAAGAAGCCGCTGGAAAAATGACGGCGGAAACATCGCTCACAATGGCGGAACAAACGGTCAAGAATTACCAAGGGGCGATGGACGCAATGGCACTCGACGCAGTTCGAGGCAATTTTGGCGGGCAAAGTTCTCTACAACAAACAGTCAGAAACCAATTCCGTGAGAAAAGAAAATCTCTTGCGGACGAGGAAGAAGAAATATAAAATACGCTGGTAGCGCAAAAACCAAGGGAGGTCAAATGTGTTTGACAACGAAGACAATACGGGGGAAGAAGTCGAGTTAGACCCCGTTCTCGACGAAGATGAGGACTTTCAGGATTCCGATTTCGATGAGGATGAGGATTCCGGGCAAAACGATTCTGATGAAGTAGACGATGAAGAAGAAACCGACGAGGATTTAGACGAAGAAGGCGAAGACACGGACAACGGCGATAACGCAGGACAATCTTCCGAAGAAACGGAAGGGGAAACCCAAGCGGAAGAATCTGACAAAGCTGCAACCAAAAAGCCTTTAACCAAAGAAGAAAATGCTGCAAATGCGGCGCGCCGGCGAAAGGAAGAGCTTGAAACGAAACTGAAAGAAGAGCATACGAAGACGGTTATTGAGGTTCTCGGCGGAAAAAATCCGTTTACGGGAAAAGAAATGACCGACGCTCACGACGTAGAAGTTTACGAGCGTATGAAGCGTATCGAAAAAGCAGGGGGCGACCCCGTGGCGGATTACGCTTCTACTTTGGCAGAAGAAAGACGGCAGGCGGAAAGAGCCGAAAAAGCGGCTCAAAACACGGATTTCAATTCGTGGGCGAAAAAGGACGCAGCGAATTTTGCGAAAGAGAATCCCAGCGTGGATATGCAGAGCTTGTTCAAAGACGCGACCTTTACGAAAATTGCCGAACCGCTATTGAAACAACGTGTTCCTATGTCGAATATCTATGCGCTTTTTCAAGAAACGAAAGCAAATATCGACAGCGTAAATCAGAAGGCAAAAGAAAAAATGAAAGAGGCTTTGGCAGGTGGTATTGCCAATAAAAACGCAAGCGCGGGAAGCCTCAAGGCGAACGGCGAAAAACAGGCGACGCTCTACACAAGAGAACAGCTTGCCAGTATGTCCGATGATGAAATTGAGGCAAATTGGGATAAAGTTGAACGCTCTTACGAAGCGCTTGGAAAGAAAAAATAATTATTAAGGAGAAAAGATTATGTCTTGGCAAAATTTTGTTCCGGCAGTGGAAGCAAAAAAGCTCTTGAAAGAGAGAGACAAATACCTCATTTTGGCGGCGCATTGTACGCGCGAATATGAGGGGCAGGTAAAAAAAGCGGGTGACCGCGTAAAAATTTTTGGTGTAGGCTCGCCTACGATTTATACCCTTAACAAAGACGGTAAGTATGAGGCGAATAAGGTTGGTCCCGGCTCGATTGCAGGTACGGGTAAACAAATTATTCAAGGTGGTATTCCCGTAGCGGAAGATATCGAAGATACCGAAGTAGAATTCGCGGTTCAACAAATGGCTGTTTGGAATTGGGGTATGGGAGACGTAGACGCGGCTCTTATGGGCGGCGCGAAAGGTAAAATGGCGAAACTTCGTCAAAAGCAAGGCAAAAAGCTCGCTGAAAAACAGGAAGCGTATATCGCAAAGGTTATGGCAGGCTTCAAGCCTTGTAAATATAAGGGCGAAGAAGTTGACGAAGCGGATGGTAAGGTACTTATCAAAAACGGTTCGGGCGACGGGTTTATCAATCCTTGCGACCTTATCGATAATATCGTTCAAAAACTGAACGAGCAAGATGTTCCCGATAGCGAACAGCTCGTCTTGGAATGCTCGCCGAGATTTTGGAAAATCCTCAAAAAGGAATACCGTGACCTTGATACCAATAACAGCGCAATGCTCGCTGGTAGAAAGTGTGGCGAATACAACGATGTGAAGGTGTTTAAGACCAACAACACGAAAGTGGACGATAAAGAATATATTTTCGTCCGTACTCTTGATTCGGTTGCGTTCGTTGACCCCCACACGAAGACGAAAGCATACGAACCCGAAAGAGGTTTTGCGGAAGCTGTAAAAGGCTGGAACCTTTATGACGTGGCGATTATCGACCCGAAGGGCTTGATTTCCGTCGAAGTAAAATACGAGTAAGGAGGTAACGGAATATGGCTGTTACGAAATGTATTAAAAGAAACGAAGCGGTGGACGTTGTAGAAACCGCAGTTACTACCGAAGGCATTGCAATCGAAGCACAGGACCACGGCGACCGTATGGTTTTGCTTTTGACTGCCTCGGCTGCTTGTAATGCAACGATTGTCGCAGGCGACGCAGAAGTATGGGGCGGACTTGAAGATTTGACTATCAAATTTACGGCGGCAGGTAGCAAGGCGGTTTGCCTTGATACGGCGCGCTTCAAGTTCGTTTCGGGCGACAACAAAGGCAAAATCGTTGTGAAAGCAAATGCGGCGGATTCGCTTAAAGCGACGCTTCTCATCGGTTGTTAAAAGTAAGGATAAGGCGACGCGCCAAGGAGAGATGAAATGAAATATACGACTACTATTGAAGACATCAAGAGGGCGGCATTACAGCTTCTTGGCGCGAATTTATCCGACGATATTTATGGGCAATCCATACCCGAACTTATTGAAAAGGACGATACGTACGCGCAATATCTTGTGAATATGGATGCATCCATTAACAGGGCGATAAAACGTATGGTTCAAAAGGGTGTTTTGCCCGATAAGACGTATACGCTTGAATATGCAGAAAGTTATCAAGACGGTATCGCTGTAAACGGTGGGGATATGGTTGTGTCCGTTGAAAAGCTTATTGACGGTTTTAGGGAGTTAAAACGCGTTGATTTTATCGATAGGCGCGGTAATATCTACCAAGACGTGGATTACGGCGTGTTAGGCGACGATATACTGTTAAAAGCCTTGCAGGAGAACGAACGATACGTATTTACGTATTCGTATGCTCCTGCGCAAATTTCGCCGATTATGGCGCTTTCCCAACAAGCAACAGATTGGAAAAACGCCGAAATTGCGGCAAAAAATACGGGCGAAGGGGCATATAACAAAAATACGCTCGATATTCCCGACGACCTTGCAAGCATTATTCCAAAATTCGTTTTCGGGGAATTGTATATGCACGATGAACCCTCGGTGGCAATGTATCAGGGTATCAATCCTTTCGAGGCGTATTTGTCGGATTATAAACCGCCTGAAAGTGTAAAAAACAATCAAATAAAAAATATTTTTGGGGTGTTTAATTGATGATTCAGTTTGATTATCCGAGTAGTGGTATCGGAAAAAAAGATAGAAAAAGATATACCTTTTCCGATTTTCGCGGTGTAGATAAGTCGGTGGCTGAAATCAATGTGGCACCCACTCGCGCCGTTGAATCCACGAATTTCGTTGATAGAAACGGCGTTTTACATAAACGCTACGGCTGGGAGCAGGTTTATCAATTTGAAGGTGAAATAAACGGTTTTTGGGAACTGTATTTAGACGGTGTGAACTATACGATTTGTTATGCGGGGGAGATTTTTTACCGAAAGACTGAAAACGGTTGGAAGGAAGCCTATAAAAGCGATAAACTCGTTTCACGTAGAACGGCTTGTTATACGCAAAACAAAAAAGCGTATTTTATTGGTTGTGGAGATTTTCTTGTTTTTCGTTTTGATAACGAAATCGGTAAATATGCGTTTTTCCGCGTTTATGATGACGCAGAAACGTATATCCCGACGACCACGGCGCAAATTTCCCCTACGGATATGGTGTTGGAAGGGATAGGCGAGCAATATGCAAGAGATAGTGTAAACCTACTTACGGGTTGGCGAAAAAATACGCTTGTCGGCGTGGCAGTACCATCTGAAAATACTGAAGGCTTGTATTATGCTTTGGATTCTTGCATTGGGAAAAATTCTTCCTTTTGTGCGGAGCTTGAAATATCAAGCAAAATATATAAACTTGCTTACGAGAGTGATACGGAAATTACAGTAGAGGAAAACGAAGATTTATCGTCTTGTAGTTTTTCCCTCAATGGTGCAAGTGGGAGCATTACAAATTATAACTATTTTCCTGCGCTTAATGCGGAAGTGGAATCGGGAGAATATTTTGATTGGAAGTTGCAAATTGAAGGCGAAGGTGGTGTATCGTGTGGACTTCGTTGGAAAAAAGAGGCAGAAAGTTCATTAAAAAAGAAATTTTCATATCCCAACTATGAATACAATGTATATACTTTATATCTGCATAATGAAGATAAATCAAAAGAAATTCCTATATTGAGAGATTATCATAGAAAAGCTTATGATAAAAATACGGATTTGAACGAATCAGAGTATGGTTTAAGTGTGGATATGAACGACGAAGGTGGTTTGTCGTTGACAGCGATAAAAAATTATGAAGACCACTTAAGTCTTACGTTTTGGATGTATGTATATGTTAACGTGCTTGATGAATATGGAAATTCAGTTCAATATGCCTTTCGCCCCATGATGATTCGTGCTGGGTATATGGAGAGTACGCAAACAATAGATACGTCAGATATGTTTGCTTTGGGGTATACTTCCCCTAAAATTGCTAGGATTGATTATCCTACAAAAGTTGAACATATCCCAACGCGCCGTTCTAGAGATTGGGCTGTTGAAGAAGAATACGATATAAACCTGCCCGAAATTCAAGATTATTCGGATTCATTTGCATCGTTTTTCAATAGTGAAGTATTAACCTTAAAATTTATTGATTCTGGAATTTATGATATTTTAACAATTACAGCGGATTGTTTGAAGTATGAAGATGAAGAATTAAGCGTAGAGCTGCAAATGACGGGATATTTGAACGTAAAAAAATGGAATATAGCCGAAGATGAAAAAAAGAACATTTCCGTAAAATTTTATGCGGATAATCCATTGGAAGCAGAAAGCATTTTAAACACCAAATATTCTACGTTATACGGCGTGGCAAGTGAAGCCAATCGACTTTTCGTTGCCAATGGCGATAAAGCGGATAAGTCTAATGTTATCTTCTTTTCGGAAATGGACGATTTTACGTATTTCCCCGATACGTTTACAAAAGCGGTTGGGGGGAACGCAAACGAAGTAAAAGGTTTTATTCGTCTTGCGAACGGCAGCATGGCTGCGTTAAAATCGTTGAACGGAAACGAGCCTACGGTATTCGTTTTTAACGGCGAGTATATTTCGGGATATTATGACGCGGAAGAAACGGAGCCGTACACTTTGCCAAAATTCTCAACCAGTGGCGTAAGTACCACGCAAGGAATTATTGCTCCGTATGCCTGTTCTAATCTTGCCGATGATAGTTTATTCCTTTCGCAAAACGGCGTTTACGCGTTAGAATTGTCGCAAGGCACGGATTCTCAAAGGTTTGCCAAAGAACGTTCTTTGCCCATCAATAACCTTTTGAAAGAGTGTAATCTTTCCGAGCTTGAAGAAGCTTGTGCAATTACGCACGAGAATAAGTATTATTTGGCGGTTCTGCATTATAAAAGAACTACGGACACGTCCGTGGTTGCAGGAAAAACCTATTACGAAAGAGTGGGTGGCTCCTATGTGAAAGTTGAAAAGCCTGACGAAGATACGGGTATGTTCAAGTATTACGAACGAGAAGAGTGCGTATACGTTGCTGATGCGCATTATACGTTCAAGCCTATGGGGGATATGGCGGATACGTTTTCCTATGAGTGGTATCCTTTAACGAATATTCCCGTTCGCATTTGGTTTTTGCTTAACGGCGAATTGTATTTCGGTACGAACGACGGTAGAGTATGCAGGTTTGTAGAAAATCAATATTATGACGTAAAAAAGATATATCTTGCTTCGAACGTGGAAAGTGGGGAAATCAAAGCGTATTCGCAACAACAGGTTAAAGCAATCACGACGGTTTTGGATACAAACGCCGACGGGAATATCGTTACCTTTTCGATTGCCAAAGATACGGAGATAGCAGACGGGGATACGATAATCTTTACTTCGGGAACATTGCTTGGGATTGTGAAAGAAGACGTATACGAAGAATTACGCGTAGAAGTAAAAGATTTGTTGAACACGGAGTTGTATATCGTAAAATGTAAAAACGAAAACGACGAGTTTGAGGGGAATATCCAACTTAAATACACGCCGGACGGGGAAGTAGTAGAGTTTGTAAAAGCTGAAAACTTGACTGCGACAATTCAAAAAAAGACGGTTGTTAAAGCGAGTAGGACAATGCCGACGTTTGATTTCGGTATGCCCGATTATCTCAAAACGCTGGAATCTTTCACGGTAACGATGAACGGGGTAGACGGCGGGTATGCTCTCTTGGATATAAGCACGAGAAATAATCGAAGCTTTGCACAAAACGTCAAAGGACAATCGCGATACGATACGTTAAACGGTTTTTCTCAAACAAGCTTTAACGTGCCGTTCCAAAATTCCTTTACGAAAAAAATAATGATAAGGAATTTCAATTACGCAATATTCAAAATAAATAATGATATGCCCGTGGACTGCTCGGTGTCGAGCATATCAGTAATGTACAAATACAATCGAGCAAGCGGAGGTATAAAATAATGGCAGTTGACAATCAAGAAATTGAGTTTACCGAAGAAGAGATAGCGTATATTCTTTCTTCCATTTCTTCTGCGCCTGCTGATGGGTACGGACAAGTGTCAAAGAATAAGGCGATTCATACTACGGCGTATAGAAAGCTTATAACAAAAATTGAGGAAAAGACAAAAAAAGTATTAGACGTAGCGAATGATGCTACGGAAACGGCAAACTCTGCAGAAGGCTCGGCGAAAAAAGCGCAGGAAGCGGCGCAGGCAGTCTTGGATAATAAGGTATCAAAAACAGGCGACACAATGAGTGGTCCGTTAAAGCTTTCCACTGCTCGTTCTGGTGGTGGTACCGATTCTATTAAAATAAATCCAAGCCATACGTACGATGAGGAAGGGTTTTCCATTGGATATTCGGGAAGTAACGAGGGGAAGACCACGCGTTACGGTAATGGATGTATAGAAGTAAGGACGGTTAATTCCAAAGGCAAATATCTTTTCCCGACTATTGCCAACGAAGAGGATACAACAGTTACGATAGCTACCGTTGAAGAGTTTAACGAACTCTTAAAAAACACCGATTATTCGTTTGAATTTTATCAATATCTTCTTGATAGACTTGCACAAAAGCAGTATATAAAAATCAAGATTCATACGGACGATACGGGGCTGTTCAAGTTTGATTTACAACTCGCGGCGAATACGGGTGCGCGGATGGTGCATTGGGGAGACGATGTATTTGAATATCTTACGGAAGATACTCCTGTGGACGAGAACGGGCAGGCGTATCATCAATATTCTAAATCCGAATATGGCGAGTACACAATCACTCTATATGGTGCGACAGTTGGTGCAGCATATGCCCTTTCGGGACGTGGTGATATCTATCAAGTCATTGTCGGCGGTGGCGTAAAAAAGATAGAAACGGGTTTTGCATGGACTTGTCATAATCTTCGGGAAGTGATTTTAGAAGAAGGCGTGGAAGAAATCGGAGATTGTGCGTTTGGTAACTTGTACCTTAATATGGGTTTGTTGACGAGTGTAAAACTTCCTTCGAGCGTTAAGACATTATACAAAACTTCGTTTGCAAGACAGGCGGGGTTGATACTGTACGTATCTTCGGAAACTCCCCCCGAATTGCTTGAAACAACGACTGTGGAAGCTTCCGCATATCCGTTTGCTCCTACAAAAATTATCATACCGTACAATCTTGTAGATTTATATAAAACGACTTGGACAAACTACACGAGTTTAATGGACGCATATGCTTTTGATAAAAGCGTAGAGGAAGTTCGGACGAAAGTAGACAATGTTCAGATAAACGTAGAGGAAGTTCGGACGAAAGTAGACAATGTTGAAGAAATCGCGGTAACAGCGTCGGTTGGTGTGGGTGATGCATTAGGGAGGGCAACGGAAGCGAAAGAAATCGCCGAAAACGCGGAAACACTTGCGAAAGGCGCAAATCCCGCCATTGTTTTTGACGATTATTCGGCAATGGTATCGTATTTGAACACGACGGCAAGCGATAAGTATATCGTAGGGCAAAACGTGTTAATTCGTACGTTGAACGTACCCGATTTATGGATTTCGGAAGTGTCGACGGAAAGCGTTGAATATGCGTACGTATCGGACGAAGATACGGTAACGGCTTTAACGAGCGGAACATTGCAAATCGGTTATTACGTTTTATCTCCGCTTGAAACGCAAAAGGTTGATTTGAGCGATTATGTGAAGAATACGGATTATGCGACAAGCACCAAAGTGGGGCTTATTAAGGCGTCTACCGGATTTTATATATCAAAAGAAGGACTCTTAACTCTTATAGGGGCGACACCAGACCAAATAGATAAAGCTGTGTCTAATTCGGTTGCAATAACTCCCGTTAGACTTGGCTACGCCGTCGGCACGACCTATCTTAAGGGCGAAAGCGCTCCCATTACTGAAACCGTTGCAAAATTTATTGGACAGCTTTATCTTGACACCACGGACAACGCAACTTATCAATGCACGGCGATAACGACGGACGAGAGTACGAGCGTAACGACCTATACTTGGGTGAAGCTGATTAGAAGTACGGATTATCCAGAGAGTGAGAAAGCAGGCGCAATAAAGGTTAGTTTTGGAAATTCTAATGCGGCTCTTTATCGTGACGCACAAGGTCGTCTTTTGTTGGGTTCGCCTACCGAAGAAGAAATAAAGGCGAAAACGGCAAAAAAGGCTATCGTTCCGAGCAATCTTGACTACGCAGTAAAAGTCGGCATAACGACAAACGCCGAAACGCTCACCGACGAAGAGAAAACGAGTGCTTGCGAGTGGTTGGGTGCAGCGACGGAAGAATATGTAAACACGATAGCGAACGGTCATTATATCTATCTATCCACAAACGTGGATAGCGTTGCGGGCTATACGAAGAGTTTTTCCTTCTTAGTTGGCGTTTCGGCGGTCGATTGGGGAGACGGTACGGTTGAAAGGTACACGAATACGGATAGCACCACCATATTTACGCACGAATACTCTACCAACGGTTCTTATGACATTAAAATCTACGGCGTTACAGATACGGCGACGGGCGTGTTAGTAGACGGAACGGGAGCATTTGCGGAAACGCCGTGGATTACTTCAATAGAAATTGGCGGTGGCGTAAAAACTATGGCATCGAATATGCTTGTCAATCAGCAAGGTATAGTAGAAATAAAAATCAATAAAGGCGTAGAAAAAATCAACTGTCAATTAGCTGGAAATATGTCGAGTATCGTTATTCCCGAAAGTGTAACGTCCATATCAAGCTTCGCTTTTTATTATGACCTGCCCTATCTAAAAACGATTTATATGCAAGGAGTGACACCGCCTTCGATAGAGATATCTTCTTTAAATCTGTCCGTTATTGAAAAAATCATTGTACCTTACGAAAGTCTTGAAGCTTATAAGACTGCTTGGACAAAGTTTACAAGCTTGATTGACAGTTATGCTTTTGTAAGCGAAGTGGAAGAAAAGATTTCACGGACGAGCGTTCCTGCCCAAGCATATATAACGGACGCAAACGGAGAGCAAGATACATTGACCTACGGACAGGAAGCGGCGTCTTATTATTTGGCACAACGTAATGCTGCGGGTAATCTTGTAGGGAATACTCCCGTTGATGATGACGAATATACGCCAAAAGCATACGTAGACGAAGCCTTGGAAAATAAAAGTGGCAAACTCTATTATCACGGATTGCTTGGCTATGTGGAAGTCGATGGTAATGATTATATGTATAACCTTCAGTTTTTATCTGGACGAAGTGAGCCGTTTAATGTGCCTGCCGATTTAGTAAGCTATATTGAAGGATTGGGAGGAGAATTGGTTGTACAAGGTACAGTAACAGGTCTAATGTCAAGCGTTTACGCTATATTAGTAGGTGATGTGAGCGGTACAACAACGATAAAGTTTCAAGGGGGTACTAATGATACTGGAAAGGTTGCTGTAATAAGTGATATGTCAATACAATACGGAGGTGTGATTTATTCATTATGATTAAAATTTATGACAAAAAAACTTTTAATGAAATCAGTGAAATCGAAACTAAAATAAATTCATTAAAACTCAATTTGCACAAAACCGATTATATCACAAGCAAATTCACGGAGGCGATAGTTAAGTACATTGTTTTCGATGACAAAAGCAAAGTTCTTGAACTTTATGCCGAATATCAAAGCGAAATTCAAAATCGTGAAAACTTGCGAGCGGAAATCAACGAGCTTGAAACGGAGTTGGAAGCATTAAAAACGGAATAAAAGGAGAAACGAAGTATGGGACTTAAAACGACGAATTATGAAGTAAACGGGCTTGTATTGCCCGAAGCGTATGCGATTTTTGAAAGTGCCGACACGAAAGCGAATCCTGTCGTGGCAACGTTCAAAATTCACAGCACGAGAGAGAACGCAAGCAAATTGCAACCGCTTGAAAGAAAGCGCGTTCGTTTCCAATGGGATAGAAACACCAATCCCGTGGAAGAAGCGTATAAGTACGCAAAAAAGCACGAAGTTGAGCAGGTCAACCCGTTGACGGGTGAAACGGAAACGGTTGAAATCAAGGGCGTTTTCGACGGCTGGGAAGACGATATCGTGACGGAGTAAGGAGTTATTGGCGATGAAACGTATAAAGTATGTTATAGCGGTAATGGCGCTTTCTACGTTGTTTCTTTTTGGGTTTACTCCGTGCTTATATTACGCTGTGGCGGAAGAAGCGACGGAAACGCCCGTAGAGAGCACGGAAATGGTAGAAACGCCCGAAAATACGGACGATACGATGGCGGACGAAGAAATACCCGAAACGGAAGAAAACGGCGAAATTATGAGTGATACGGTGTCCGAGGACGAAGAAGTTAAGGATATCACTTTGCCTGTTGTTTGCGGGGTTACGGGCTTATCGGGCGTTGCGCTGCTGTTCCTTTTATTCAAAGGAAAACTGAAAAAAATAGGCAAAGCTTTTGACGCTGTCGTTTCGTGGTTTACGAAGAAACAGGAAGAAGTAACGACGGAAGAGTTGGATTTGAAAAAAATCGAACAGTCTTTTGCGAGCGCAGTAAGCTCCAATGAAGAAGTGAAAACTTTGTTGCAACAGGCATACGAACGCAACAAGGAAGAATATGACGCTCTTTGCCGTATCATTAAAGAAACAGTAACGGAGGCGGTCCGTATGGTTGAAGAAATGAAGGCTTGTTACGACAAGAAATCGGAAGTCTTTGCGAAACAGTATGAACAGATAAAAACAATCTTAATCAAGATAGCGACGGGTAGCGCGGAACTTGTCCGCCACGGCGTTGCGGACGAAGTTGTGAAACTTATCGAAAAGGATACGGCAACGGAAGGGGTGTAGAAAATGTCGGATAAAGTGACGAAAAAGAAATATTGGACGTTGAAAATCCTGCAAATCGTTTTTGCGGTATTGCCGTTGATAATTCTCGTTTTGATAAGGAAAGAAAAGTATATTTATTCCGTGTCTTCGGCAATACGGTTTTCCTTGGGCGGCGTACTTGCTTTAATCGTAATCGTGTGTACGCTGTTAAACGTATTGCACGTGAAAGGTCTTGGTTGGGCGGTTATTTGCCTTGCTTTAAGCTATTTGTTGGAGAATTTAATCGCGGATATTCAATGGATTTTTTTATGCCTTACGGTTGGACTGTTTATCTCTAAAATTTTAGGGTTATACGCGGTAGAAGAAAAGGAAAAGTTCATTATCAATAAGTCCGCGGAAACTACGGCAAAGCAAATGGAAAAGGTCGTGAAAAAATATCACGGGAGTGGGAGAGTGTAAAATATGGGAGATAAAATCAAGGCGTTTTTAAAAAATAGCGTCGGTTATATCGTGGCTACGCTGACTACGCTGGCGTACGTCATGCTATCGTATTTACAGCTTGATAGAACAGGCAAATCCTTGGACGAAATCATCGGTTCGGGTATTGCGTTCTATATTCTTCAAATTATTCTTATAACGCTTTTCTTGTATCAAGGCTTATCCAACGGCGAAAGAGACGAAAGGGTACAAGCTACAAACGAATTGCACGGCGAAAAGGTTTTGGAAATTGCCGATAGTATGGACGCATTGGATAGTTGGTGCGAACAAGAAAATGCGGAAAATTACAAGCGCGAACGTACTATAATTCTTGCAAAAGCGGGGATTTCGTATTCGGATTATTTCAGTGATAACGGGGTGGTTTTACCTTATGAAGTAGACGTTCAAAAGCTCAATAGACGTTGGAAAAATCGTTTTATTCGCCGGCAGGAAAAGAAAAAAATTCACGCGTATAATCGAGCGGTTAAATTAAAGCTTTCGGAAATCAATACAACGATGATTACGAGCAACAACAAAGCGACGAGAGATAAGTTTTCGCAACCCAAACAAAAAACAGAGTTTATCAGAGGAAAATTATCCAAAAGCTCCTTAGTAAAGGCGTTGCCTGCGTTGTTTTTCGGATTGTGGGGCTTTAAGTCGATTACGGATTGGACGTGGACGAATTTTGCATGGCTTATTTTCCAAGCAATGGTGGCGTATGCCGGGGCAATTCCACAAATGTTCGCTGGACGAAACTATATGGTAGACGATTATCGTGGTGGCGTTGTGAAAAAAATCGGGTATATCGACAAGTTCGCCTGCGATTTTAAGAATAATCCCGAAAAATATAGGAAAACGAAAAACAAGGAAAGCGTTGTAAAAACAGATACAAAACAGGACCTTGTAAAGGAGAAAGAAGATGGGCGCGACGAAAAATGTAAAGACCAAAACGAACAATCAGAAGTATCTTGACGAGTGGATGAACGCCAATCCCGATATGAAGAATTTTGTGTCGGGAACGCAAAATGCAGGGGGAGCGGTAAACGCCGTGCTTCCCGAAGGGGCTTCGCGTGAAGAGCAGGATTTGGCGCAGGTTTATCAAACGGCATACAACAACGCCGTGGCGATTGATAAACGGGCGCAAAACGCTATTTTGGAAGCGAATAAAGCGCATGATTTATCAATGAAATACTTGGCGGCGCAAAACGAAGCAAACGGGCTTGGTGGGCTTGGTATTGCCGATACGTCGTCTATTCGTTTATCTTCGCAGTATCAAAAAGCATTGACGGACGCGTATGCAACGAAAGAAGCGTCGCTGCTTGAAAATTACCAAAAAATGACCGAGGACGCGAGCACGATTCGTGGAGAGTGGGCTTCGCGCGAAGAAGCCGAAGCGGACGAAAAGTATGCAAAAACGGAGACGGCGATTCTTAATACCGACGATGAAGATACCGTTAAGGCATATCTTAATGCAGCAGGGTATGAAGAAGGCACGGAAGATTATACAAGCCTTTTGAACGATTGGAGATTGGCGAGTGGGTATAAGATGAGTTATGATGAAAACGGAAATGTTGTTATTAATGAGTCTGATACAACCGACGATTCCTTTGTTTCTTATGAGAATGACTTGGTTATTTCAAACTATGGAAACGGGCTTCGCTCTCAAGTAGGGGACAATTTCCAAGTATATAATAAGGAAAATAAAAAGGTTTATTATATGGAAGTAGGGCGGCGAGTTAATACTGACGAAATAAATAAAGCGGCTTCGGATATAAAGACGCTTCCTTATATTTTCAAGTATAATGGAGAGTTATATGTAAAAACGAAAGACGGCAGTATTTATGAGGCAAAGGGGCTGACTGGTAATAATTATGACAAATTAGTAAACTCTTTGCCTGTTGATTAAAGTATATTATTAAAAATAAAGTAAGGACGGTAAGATATGTCTTATAAACTTACACCCGAACAATATAAAGACGCGGCGAGACGCCGTATCGACAATCCTAACACGGCAGAGAATACAAACTCTGCCGTGTCGGCATACGCGCGTATGTTAAATGCAAATCGTGCATTGGATAATAAAAATCTTCAAAAACAAACGCAAGAACCCGAAGTAATCACGGCGGAAACGGACGACGAGCAGGCGGAGGGGAATTGGTTTGTCCGTACTCTTTCCACCATCGCCGCACCCGTGCTCCGTCTTTCCGAAGGTCTTGCGAAATTCGTTGAAAGCAGTATCCTTGACCTTGGCGCAGGGCTTGTAGCAAGTGTAGCGGATTTATTCGGTGCGGACGAAACGGCGAAAGATATTCAAGGCTGGGCGGCGCGGGATATGGTCGGCGAAGCGTTCGATTGGGAACCGATACAGGATATCTACAATAATTCTTGGTCCAACGAGTGGGGTAGATTTGGCGAAATCTTGCAAGAAGGTATTTACGCCGTCGGTAACCAAGCAATCCCGTTTGCGTTGAATTTTATTCCTGGTATTGGTACGGGGTTGGCTAAGGGCTTGTCTATCGCGTCGTACGCTATGAGCGGATACGGCGGTGGTTTTGAAGCTGCGTCGCAAGACGGTGGCTCTGTGCTCGGTGCGAGCGCGTACGGTTTGGTAAGCGCGGGCTTGGAAACGCTTATCGAAGGCGTTGGCGGTTCTATGAATTTTGGAGGCGCGTCGAAACAAGGCTTATCGAAAGTAATATCCAAAGTAGCGAAAGGAGAAACGGTACAGGCGCTTGCAGGTATGGTTATAGACGCTGTGGAAGAAGGCGCGGAAGAAGTCATTTCGGGCATGTTGGATAATTACGTGAAAGCAATGACGTATAAGAGCGATACTTCGTCCGTGCAAGCATATTTTGAAAATATATTCAACGCCGAACCCGCAACGCAAGAAGAATTGCTCGAACAGTTCTTCGTCGGCGCAATGGCAGGCGGATTGATGGCAGGTACGACGAAAGTCGTTACGCGTGCAAATTCGTCTTTACGCGTAAACGAAGCGGTACAAGAGATGGACGAACTCCGTGAAAAGAGCTATAACCTTAATCAGCGTGGTAAGGATACGACGGCGACGGAAGCGGAATACGCGGCGAAGGAACAAAAGCTTGTCGCATACGTAAATAAAAATCTCGATAAATTCAACGCCCGTAAGGAAAACGGGAATAAATCGGCAACGCAAATTCTCGATTATATGGATAAGAACTTTAACCGCGACGAAAGCGGTAATTTTACCACGTCCAAAAACGCGCTTGTAAAGACGGAAAACGTCAGCTACGGCACGACGGAAGCGGATATTGAACGCGCGGTAACGTCGCAAGGAAATACGGTGCATAGCGGCGCGTTGGAAGGTACTTCCGCGCAAGCAAAACACACGGTTGAAAAGGCGATTAACAATATCAATAAGGGATTGGGGAGAAATCGCCTTAATCTTGTCGTGGCGGATATTGCAGTAAGAGAAGACGGTACGCGTGATTACGGCTATTTGGCAGGCAATACCATTGTTGTGGACGCGTCTATGCTCGGTACGGACGTAGAATTTACCGTCGTGGAAAACGGTAAGCCTGTAAAATATAAGGCGGAGGCAGGCATTTCCACGCTCTTGCACGAAGTATTCCATTTTACGGAAGATACGAAGGCAGGGAAGAAATTGCGAGATACGCTCGCACAGTACGCTGTTGATAACGACGTGGAAACGGTAAACGAAGTGGAATCGGCGTACGGCAAAGAAAGCCTTAACGTGCAGTATAGCGAATTGTCGGCAAGACAATTAGAAAGATTGCTTTTTAATGAAAAAATTATCAACCGTTTGACGGAAGATAATTCTACGCTTGCGAAAAGAATTTTGCATAAAGCGGAACGTCTCTTAAATGCGCTGAAAGGGGAAAATTTGCACGAAACGAAATCGGTTGAAGCGTTGCTCAAAAAGACGGTAAAGCTTTATAATAAGGCGATTTTGCAGGTAGGAAAAGGTAAGACGTATCAAACCGTTGCAAGAAAAGGACTTGACAACAAAGAGGAAAAAGAGTATAGTAGAAGAACGACAAAATATATCTCTTATAACACCATAGGAACGGCAAATGTTCACGTTATCCGTGAAGAATTGAAAAAGCTTTACGACGGGGTGGAAAATGGTATTGCCGACGGCGTTGCTATTGAACACGGAAATACGATTTATATCGTTGATTCGGGCAAAGACAATGGGGAATTAAGTTTTGGCGTTAGAAAGAGAAAAACTATTCAAGACGCTAAATTGCGAACGGAGACTATAAGGAGAATAAACAATGAGTCAGTATCAAAAGGGCGTATTAGTGATGGATTATCTTCAAGGATTGGGACTGGATATGATAACAATTCTGGACGCAATTTGCGACGAGAACTTGGAAAAGAGTTATCAAGTGATACAAGAGAATCCGCAAATCACGAAGAAGGAATTTCTGGCGAAGTTAGATATTCAAGAAGAATAACGGACGAAGAGCCACAAAGCAGGAGAGTAGAAGAAGATGGACGAGAAGAAAATCGAGAAGACGGAAGAGAAGCAAGAGAACGATTGGAAATTGGGGGACGCAGGGATAATAGTAGATGGAGAAGTGTTTCCTATACCGATGACAAAGGAAGAATTCATCAGTTATATGAACTCGTGCGAAATGGAGAAAAATACGACGAAATAAATCGTGTTGCTCAAGAAATATATACAAAGCCTAAAACCGAAACACAAGAAGGGTTGCAATGGCACGCAAAGAACGAAGAAATCAACCTTTATTTTGTAAAAACTCAATCGGCAACAAATGATTTTTATGTATTGGACGGTAATAATCTGTTTATCGACGAAAATGCAACGGAAAAACAATTTGTTGATATTCTCAACGTAGAAAAGCCTATTCAACGCAAGGTTGATAATAATAAGATTGCGAAAATATCGCAAAAACGTTGGAATAATCTTTTGTCGTGGAAACCCGATGCATACGTAACGAGAATTCCAATACAGCAATTCCTTGATATGACCACGCAAGACTATGTGGAGCAAAGAAGTATCAATGCACTTTCCGAGCAGTATGCAAAAAAATCAAGTGTGGGGAATATTCAAAACAACTACCAAGAAGCGATTTACTTGGAAGTTGATTTCGAGACGGGAAAAGTAATCAATCACGACGGACGGCATAGATTGACGGAATTGTTAAACGCTGGGAACGGCTATGCGGATATATTCGTAATCCCGTCGAACAAAACCGATTTTGAAAGCAAAGCGCGTGTAGAAATCGAAGGACAGTTTGACGGAAAGAAATATCCGTTAGGGCTTGTCCGTGCCAAGAGTGAACGTTTTGCGCGTGCTATTGAAAATACGTTTAGAAGAGAAGACGGAAATATTCGTTATTCTCGTCGCGTAATCACGGCGGAAATGTCTGAACAAGAACGATATGATGCGTTAAAAGATAGAACGATTGAAAACGTTCCCGTTGCGAAAGAAATTTCGCAATCCGTCATTGATAGAGTGTCGGGGATTTCTTCTTGGGAAGATATTAACAAATATTTTAGCAGTGAAAAGAAAAGTCTTATCCGTAAACTCGCAAAAGAGTTTGGTGTATTCAAGGAATATACCAATCAAGACGTAGAACTTAAATTTGAATTTTCAAGAAGTAATTTTAATGAAAGTTATGGTAAACAAAAGAAATCGTTCGTTTCTTTTGCGAAGATGTTTTCTGTTTTTGATTCTATTGTGGAAAACGCAGTCGGTATTGAGGTTCACAATAGGAATAAAGAAGGATACAAGGCGGATGGCACCTTAAAGAACGTGTACGTGCTTGTAAGCGCTTTTGAAGATGACGGGCGTATTGTACCCGTAAAACTCGAAATAAAAGAGTTTTTGGACAAAAAAAATACTCTCTATGTCGCGATTGCGTTAGAGAGCATAAAAAAAGACAAGTTCTCTCGGCAAGAGGTCGCCAAAGGCGTTGCCCAACAATACCGTCCCTTGTCTTCTACTATCAGTATATCCGATTTGTTGGGAAACGTCAACCCCTTTGATAAAGATTTTTATAAATATATCCCGAAAATGTTTTTCGAGAATAAAAATAAGGGTGAAAGTGATAGCGAAATTAGACGCTCTCGCCGAGTAATTTCTCGTGAAGACGTAAGTAATGCCGTAGAAGACACGTTGCAAATACTGACGGCGGTAGGGAATATCGACGAAAATGCCTTTGACGTCAGCTTGGAAAGAAAGAACAAATTGCTTTCGGTGTACGTAACGCAGTTAAAAGAACAAGCGGTAAACGGACGATTGACGGAAAAGAGCAAAACCGTCAAAAATCTTGTGGACGCTATTTTTGATAATGCGGTATTGACGGAGAACTACGTGGACGATTTGGGCGAAAGCGCAATGCTTTTGACTTCGCTTCGCCCGTACTTACACTCTATCGACCTTTCTGCTCCGTCTATTAAGGCGGACGTTCAGCAAAGATACGGAAAACAAAACAACATTTTCCGTCTTTGGGGCAAAAAGAACGGCGGTGTCGCTTGGGATAGCGCATTACAAGCGATTCTTGAAGACGTACCTGCTCTTGCGGTAGATACGGACGGGCAAGGCAATAACGAGATTTCTACGCTGTTCAACGTGTTTGACAGCTACACAAAAGCCGTTGCGGATATGAAAAAGCAACGGCAGAAAGTAAAATCGGTTATTGAAAATACTCTTAATGAAAAGGCTGAAAGAGTGTTTGAAATTAAAGCCGATAGCGAGCTGGCAAGCAGGATTAAAAATTCTACGCAATCGAAATACAGGGTAATTAAAGAGTATTTGGTTGAAAAATTCGGCGATACGGAATTTACGCTTTCTGACGGTAAAAAAGCCATAATGGATAGAAGCGACGCCAAGGAGCTGTCGCATTTGGCAAACGACAAAAGAATAGCGGAACTTGCAAATATTAAGGAGCTTATAGAAAACGCTCGGTTGTTTGCGGAAGAAACAAAGGTAAAACATAATAAGTTTGACGCTTTCTCTTACTATAAAATAAAAGTTTCCTTTGAAGGGGAAACTTTTGCGGTGCTGTTAAACGTTGGTCGCGCTAAAAACAACGGGCGTTATCATATTTACAGTATTACGAATTACAACAAAAAAAGAGTCGCCGGCCGAGCATCTCTCGGTCTCTCGCGCCCCGTAGGTAACGCGATTAAAAACGACTCTTCTACTACTATTATACACGAAACTTCGGAAAAGTCAACACAAAACCAAGAAAACAGTGATATTATCAAAGATATTCTTGCAAAAAGATTGGTAGCCGTTTTGAACGAAAGCGGAACGGAGCTTGTTACCAAGCTTACGGCGAACAAGCTGCAAACGATAATTGCCGAAGAACGCAACGCATTGCAAGAAACGTTGCGCGCGGTTAAAAACGGCGAAAGCGAAATCGCGTTCCAAGGAAAAAGCTTGTCGGCGAAAGCAAAGCAACAGCTTGGCGAGATTGTGGACGTTATCGCCAAAGAACGAGCAAGTGTGTATGCGGAAAAGAAAGCGGACGCGGTTATTGCGCATATCAAAAAAGGCGTTATGGCGGAAGAAATGCGAGATATTCGCAAGACGGAAGCTTACAAAAAGATAAGCGAATATATCGCCGAAAGACGGTTACAGGAAAACAAAGAGATTTCCATTAAGTCTATTGAAGAAAGCAATCCCACGGCTGTATTTAGCCTGAAACAAACGATTGCGACGGTAAAGAGAGTTCGCGCGTTGGAAAAGAGCAACGCAAGCGTATTAAAGCAAATCCGCGATATGGATACAGCGCTCTTAAAGCAACGGACAAAAGAGATTGCGATAAACGATACTCCTATCAATTTGGTTGACGGACTGAAAAATAGCATAAACGCATTGTATAAGACGTCGGTGGACGGAAAGCGTTTATTGACGTCATACGAAGAAATGATTTCTTCGGGTACGCTGAAAAACTTAATCGCGTCCTTCCGTGAATATTGCGCGGATAACAATCCTATCGTTCAAGATTTGATTGACAGCGGTATGATGGATGGCGTAAGAGAACGGCTGGAAGCGTACGAAAAATACGTGGAAGCGCTTGACGCGGACGCATACGGGAATATGTCGCTGTTGGAAAAACAAACTTTTCACAATGCGTTTGCGACGTTCTTGGCGGAAGTGGTACGGGACACGAAACCTACGACGAATATTACCGTTAACGGCAAAACCGTTTCGATGAAAAAATATAGGGATAAGTCTTTGCGTAGTATTGCAAGCTCGTTGAAACGTGATAGAAACGGAAAAATTCGTGGTGGCAAGCGTGGGTTTGCTGCGTTTTCGGCTAAGTTTTTCCAAGAATCCGTACGACCTTTTGAAGCGATTGCTATGGCGGAAAATTACGCTGGCGCATTAGAAGCACTTTACCAAGAGGTACGTACAGGCGCCATCAAGGGGGAGATTGCTCGCGCGGATTTAGAAGATTTAATTTACGATTTTTTGGACGACAAAAATAATAAAGTAAACGGAAAGAAATACGACAGCGTTTTAACGTCGCAGGAAGTAACGATTAAGCATAGTCAAGGCGAGTTTGTTATAAGTAAAGGTGAATTGATAGGCTTGTATCTTACGCTTATTCAAGAAGACGGCTTTATGCACGCAGACGCAAACAATCCTATGGCGGAAGGTATTTATTTTGATGATAAAGAGAAATCCACGGATTATCGTAACAAGACAGCGTTAAAGTTCACGGCTGAAAATCTCGTGGAAATGGAAAAGCTGTTGAACGAAAAAGACCTTTTGTTTATCGAAAAAGTACGTGGGTTTTTCGCGGAAGCAGGGAAATTAAAAGCAGAAGTTGATATGTATCTTTACGGTATGGAACGGCTTTTGGGTGAGGATTATTATCCTTTGCGTACCGACGAGAGTGCAAGAGCTTCAAAGCTTGGCGATAAGGTGGCTTTTTATGACGAGTTGGACCCTTCGGGGCATTTGTCTATCAATCAAAGCCGTACTTCGGGTATCAACGCTTTGCGCGTAGGAAACGTTTTAGACGTGCTTACTTCTTATGCAAAATCGGTGGGATTATACTACGGCGTTGCTATTCCCATTGCGGATATGCGCTTGGTTTACAATAGCAAAAGCGTATATGGCGATTCGATTAAAACAACGATAGCAAAATATAACACGGATTCTTTTGATAAGTATTTTGATAAGCTTTTATTAGACGTACAAGGCGCGATAAAAGTATCCGATTCGTTTTTAGAACGGCAAAGACAAAGATATGCGAGTTTTGCTGTTGCTGCAAATATCAAGTCGCCGATTAAGGCGTTTGGCGGTTTGTTTTCTCTTTCGGGGCGATTGAAAACCACGGCGTTCTTGAAGGGGTTAACAACTTCTCCGTTTACATTGATAAAATCTGGTAAAGCGGATTTTTCACAAATGTATGAGTATTGCCCGGCAACGAGAATCCGTTACAGGGATAAGCAGGCTACGCTTGCGGCGATGAACGTGGAACGCGGTTCAAGAGCAAAAAATAAGCTTGTTGATACATTGGCAATCGGGATTGAGCTTGTCGATAAATATACGGTGTACGTTGCTTGGAATTCTGCGAAGGCGGAAGCGGGCGCGGTTGGCGCGAACGCCAATAATCCTGAACTCTTAAAAAAAGCAGGTAAACTTCTTGACGAAACATTGGATACGATAGACCGTTTTGAAATGACGGAAAGAAACGCGTTCTCCCGTTCGGAAGATTCTTTCCGTCGTGGACTTGCGATGTTTACCAGCTCCGCGCAAGCGCAATTAACGCAATTTATTGATAAGACGTTTAGGCTTATTCATTTATACAATCAAAAGAAACACTTGCCGACGATAATTAAAGAAGCAGAAGCGGATAAGGCAAAGTATTCACAACTTGTTGCGGATGAAGAACGGGCGGTAGAAAAAGCAAATCAAGTCGGGGATAAGAATATACTCCGTAATGCGGAATATCGCCTGCGTAAAGCCAAAGAAATGCTTAATGATAAGACAATGCTTATCAGCGAACTTTATCAAAAGCAAGCTACTATCGATAAAGATATTAAAAAAGCGCAACTGTTTACGAAGAAGGCTATCGTTTCAATTTCTATGGCAATCGTTGTTTCTGCGGCTTTGAGTCAGCTCATGTCTAACCTTATGGGAGACGAGGACGAAGAAGAAACGGGCGTAAATTTTGTGTACGGTATGTTGGATGAAAGCCTTTCCAATGTATTCGGTATGTTGCCTCTTGTCGGTCAATTCTACAATGCTCTTGAATTTAATATTGGCAATTTTGAGAAGAAAAGCTATGATATGAGTTTTTGGGTTATTGACGAGTGGAACGCTTTGGCCGATGCGCTTAACGGTTTTGTTGCGTTGATGGACGGAAGCGGAACAAAAACCCCGGCACGCGTGGCGAGGGATTTTGCGTACGCGCTTGGTCAATGGTTCGGTATTCCTACAAGAAACCTTTTCAATGCAATGAATACTGTATTAAAAGCGGTTCCTTCGGCACGTTATACGGTAAACGATTGGTTCTCGAAAGGGAGCTATGGTAGCGATTTGAAAAAGGCGATTGATTCCAAAGACATCGAGCTGGCGGATACTATCGTTCGTTTAATGATGAAGGATACGTTCGGGGATACGGATACGAAAGTCGTGAAAACGGTTCGTTCTCTTTACGAGCAGGGTTATACGGGCGTTATTCCAAAAACCGTTTCGTCTTCTATCACTATTAACGGCGAAAGCTACACGATGACGCAAAAGCAACAAGCCGCGTTCAAGCGCACGTATTCACAGTCGGATACGGCGATAGAAAAGCTTATCGGTAAGCAGTCGTTTACTACGCTTTCCGCGAAAGTACAGGCGGATTCGATAAAATGGATTTACGATTATTACTATCAAAAAGCGAAAGAAGAACTTACAGGAATTGAGGACGATAGCAAAAAGGCCTTGTTTGGTTCGTATATCAACGTGGAAACGCTTGCCGTGGCGTATGGCTATTGCAAGAGCTTGGACGCGGATATGGATAAATCGGGCAATGCGATTGTCGGTACTCGAAAAGCAAAAGTTGTACGGTATCTTAACTCGTTAAGATTGACGGCTGCGGAAAAATATATGATACTTGGGTATCTCGGTTATTCTCCCGTTTCAACAAGCGCAAGCGCGTTGATAACGACGTATGCGAGAAAGAACGGAGCGAGCAATTCGGAAATACAAGAATTGCTCACGATGTGCAATATCGTGGCGTAAAAAAGATATAATAAAAGCGACAGGCTGAACCTGTCGCTTTTATAGTTATATGTATGTATTTATTTCCTATAAGATTATTTATTGTTGCTTGAGTCAGTAGCGATTGTTTCATCTATATATTCTATTGAAGGGTTGAGTTCTAATAATATATTTTTAATTTCTTCGATTTGTTCAGGGTTGACGATTACGCATAAAGTACCAAGGACGGTTGATAAGGTCATACGTCTCAACTTTTTATTGAGTTTGAAAATTCCCATCTTTGAGCGTGTTATGTGGATTTGTTGTGTTTCATCAATACGCGCTCGGAGGGTATTTGTTATGAGCTTGCACCGTCTACAATAAAAAGCTTTATCAGTAATTATAAATTTTGTCCAGTCAAATGCGGCGCGGTGTGGTATCAGCGTTTGTAATTGTTCAGCAAATAAAATGGTTTCATTTGTTGGGATGCTTGAAATTTTGACATTTTTTCTAATCATAGTAGTGTCTCCTTTGTAAGTTTTACTTGATTATATCACTTAATATATTAAGTGTCAAGTATTTTATTCAATTTATTGAGTATAATGTAAATATGAAAGTATTTGGGGAAAGATTGTTAGAGTTAAGAAAAGAAAGAAATATCAGTCAAGCAACACTTGCAAAATTGTTGGGCGTGAGTTCGGGAATCGTTTGTTTGTGGGAAACGGACCGTAGTGAACCGACGGCACCTAATATAGTGAAGATTGCAGATTTTTTCAATGTGGCAACTGATTTTCTTCTCGGAAGATGTGATGATTGTTAATAAATTATAGGGGAAAGATTTTTTCAATATTAGCAGGAACGCCGAATTTTTCGGCGTTTTTCCAATGAGCGAGGATTTCCAAACACTCCGTATAGGCGAGTTTCTCGCCATAAAGAAATTGTTGAGTTGGAGTATCTTGTACGTCTTTAAGCTCCGTTAAATAGTGGGTAAGCAGGTCTATCATATAAATTAAAGTTTCTTTGGCGTTTTTCATTAGTGTTCTCCTTAATCATCAGAAATGTTTTCGGGTGAAAAAATCGAGTCGTTAAAAAAGTCAAATACGGGCATATCAAAACCGCGACAAATGTTAAGGAGCGTTTCAGAAGAAATTGCCTCACTTTTACATTTTAAAACGTGGGACAGCGTTGAAAGTGGTAGTGCGCTGCGCTGTGCAAGCTGGTATTGCGTCCAACCGCGCGACTTCAAAAGGTTGGTTGTGCGTTTTGCGATGAGTTGATTGAATTTCATAAAGTTCCTCCGTTTGTAAATATTTATCTAAAAAGATTTTAGATTTCTATGAGTAACGATTATTCCGACGAATTGGAATAAATAGGAAAATTTTTCTAATAAATTCGCCGAAAAATAATAAAGGCAAATAATTAGATAATTTTCCTTGTTCTCACGAACGGGGAATATAAAGTTCAATCGATAACGGCTGAAAAGTTTGGGGAGTAAATGGGGAAAAAGACACCGAAAGCCTTGAAAATAAAGGCAGTCGGTGTCTGCGGATACCCCTTCAATTCCTGTCGACCGCACCAGCGCAAGGCATTTATGCAAGAAAAGTTGCATAAATGCCCTTTTCTTTGTATTTTTGTATAAATATTCCATGAAAAAGCCTTGATTTTCACGTTTTTAGCCCTGATTGGCGTGTTTTTTGGCGAGTTAAATAGATCGAAAGACCTGTCGATTATTTCTGAAAAACCTGTCGACTTGCAGAAAAAGCGAAAATGCTTTATTTTCGGCGTGCATTTGGCGTAGGGCATTGATAAAGGCTTATAAAAACAAAACCGTTTGGCGAGTGATTTGTCATTTTGTAAAAAGTTTATTTTAAGTCGTATAAAATGGTTGACAAATTAAAATATAGTGGTATAATAATATAATTTAATCAGTTTGCATTAAATGGTAGGTTAGGGAATTATCATAAAAGGAGAAAAATTTATGCACGATTTTCGTTACGTCACCAAAAAAAAAGCGGCACCTGTAAAAGAAAACTTAATTGAGATTGTTCACAAGGTTCAAGATATAGTCAGAACACATTTCACATTTCAATTCACTTTTATAGGCAGTTCCAGTAGAAATATGATTACTTATGACGCAAAGTCAAATATTGGTTTTGATTTTGATATAAACATTGAAGTGAATGACGATGATGAACAATATACCGCAAAAGAGATAAGAACGATTATTCATAACGCTATTGACAAGGTTGCTCCGCACTATGGCTACGTTTTCTGCGAGGATTCCACACGAGTTTTAACAATCAAGGAAAAAGATCGTAGAAATGCTCGAATTTTACATAGTTGTGATTTTGCGATTGTAAATAATTGTGAAGATGGTAATCAACAATATATACGTTTTAATAAGGATCAACAATATTATTCTTGGGAATATCAAGGTGAAGGATTTATCGCGTTAGAAGAAAAAATTGATTGGCTGAAAGAAGAAGGGTATTGGAAAGAATTGACAGATTATTATATCAAGAAGAAAAACAGAAATAATAATCACAATAAACATTCACGTTCTATTTTTGCTGAATCCATTAATGAAATGTGTCAAAAGAAAAGATATTTTGATTAAAGTTAAGTAAAACCGCAGGAATTTTCCCGCGGTTTTATCTTTAAAATTCAAATATAACTTTATCCATTTCCGATTTCATGAACTTATCGGGGAAGTGCGTATATACTCTGCCGACCAATCTTTCCGAACTATCGCCCATCCATATATCGACGATATCAGGGCGAACGTACTGTTGACAAACGGTTGCGAAAGTGTGGCGTAAATAATACTGCGTAACTTCTTCGTCGTTCATGATCCGCTTGAAAATACGGTTAAGTACGTCCGTTCGATGCGGAAAGACGATAGGCTCGTCCAAATTCAGTTGTTCCCGTGCCTGACGGCAAATCGGGATTTTCTTATACTCGATTTTTCCGCCTTTGCGCTTGGCATTCCGCGCGATCAGGAAATCGCCCTCAAAATGCGCGTCCTCTAATTCGCAAGGTCGTAAACCGAAATATAAAAGAATGAGAAAGGTACGTTTGTATTCTTTAAATTCGGGCAAATTTAAGCGTTCTACGAGCGTGTTCTGCTCGTCATAGGTCAACGCCCTGCGAGTGTTCCTTTCGGCTCTTTTAAAGGGTATTAACGACATAGGATTGTACGTGAGTATTCCGCTTGCGATCGCATATTTAAAAATGGAATTGAGTATCACTCGCAGATCTTCATATACCCGTCCTTCGGCTTTAGTCATAATGTTGTTTATGTCAATGGTCTTGACGGTGGTCATTCGCATATCGCCGATTGCGGGGAATATGTAACGCTTGCAATAGCTCACGTAATTTTTGTGGGTGCGCTCGTTCAGCTTGTCC